>CAJXUM010000035.1 GCA_913060855.1 uncultured Lewinella sp.
CGAGATCAGCCTCGGTCTCGTGGGCTCGGAGATGTGTATAAGAGACAGCGATCATACAACCCCCACTTGCTCAACTGGACGGGCAGGTAATTATTTGCAACGATGAGCCCTTAGGGCAATTAAATGTCATCCTTTCCGAGAATGATCAATGGGAACTGACTTATAGTATAAATGGACAAATTCAACCTCCTATACGCATTAATGAAAGTCCTTATGCATTGCCAATAACAGTTCCAGGTCTATATCGATTAGAGTCGGTCGTGACAGGGAACTGCCAAGGGACTGTAGTGGGAGAAAGGGAGGTTCGGATAGCTAACCTGGAAGCTATAACCAGTCAACAAAATCCGACTTGTCATGCCAGTAATGATGGTCGCATTGAGGTGACAGTGACTAATGGAGAAGCACCATACCGGTTTAGATTAAACAGGGGTAATTTCCAGGCTAATGGGGTTTTCAATGCTCTAAATGCAGGCAACTATTCGGTTGAAGTCCAAGATATCTCGGGTTGCACCTGGACAAAGCAGGTAGCGCTTAGTGAGCCTACCGCTCTTTCTATTTCGACGACGACGAATATCCAAGGTTGCGGCGATGGAATGTTGGCCGAACTTCACATTTCTGTACAAGGCGGGCAAGGTCGTTTACAATATAGCTTGGACGGCACCCGGTTTCAGGACACCCCCATATATAGCGATCTTCCGCTGGGTCAATATACCATTTGGGTACGCGACCAGACGGCTTGTGAAATGACACAATCGCTGCTGATAAGCCCACCCAACCCGATGGAAATACAAGTTATCAAACAAGACATCAGTTGCCCTGAAGCTGGCGATGGGCAGATTATCCTATTGGCCTCCGGCGGACGTGCGCCCTATGAATACGGGATAAATGACGCTCCTCTCCAAACGAATAATACATTCCAGAATCTATTGCCTGGCCGTTATGAATTGACCGTACGTGACTCGCGTGCTTGTGAAGAAACAACCCACGTCACGATCCAAGATCCTGCTCCTTTATTACTGATGGTCGCTGAAATCAAGAGTCCGGCTTGTCCAGGTGGCAATGATGGTGGGCTTACAATCGATGTGAGCGGAGGAACGGGCAATCGAAATTATCATTGGAGTAATGGGGCACAAACGCGTAACTTGGTAGATGTTCAGGCTGGAATTTATACCTTATCCGTTTCAGATGCAGCTGGCTGCCAATCAGAGATTCGGGTGGAGATTCCTGGAGAACCCTGGCCAGCAACGCTCATTTCAGGCTCTCGGAGCATTTGCGAAGGGGAGAGTAGTTCGTTGAGCGGTCCTACAGGAGAAGGGTTTATTTATGAATGGTCAACAGGCGAGACCCAACGGACTATTGTCGTTGATACCCCAGGCGACTATCGATTGCAAGTGACCAACCTAGATGGCTGCGTGGTCGAACAAAGCATCCGTGTGGAAAATAGCAATGTACTTAGTCCGATTATAACTGGCCCTAGTACATTTTGTGAAGGGGACTCTGTGGAGTTGCGGGTTGGCCAATACTCTAGCTACCATTGGTCAAATGGTGCGACCAGTCCATCCATCATAATTTATGCGGGAGGGATCTATAGTGTGACCGTATCTCAGGGCGAAACTTGCACCGGGACCGCTAGTATTGAGCTAACCGTGCAAACCCCATCCAGCATTGAGATCTTAGGTAATACAGAAATTTGCGAGACCCAAAGTAGTGTTTTGTCTATTCAAGGGGAATTTCAAGATTATGAATGGTCAACCGGCAATTTCGGCGCCGAAATACAAATCACAGCAGGGGGAACCTATGCGGTTAGTGTAACCGATGAAAATAACTGTATGGCTAGCGAAAGCATTGTAGTTGAAGAACTAAAACAAGGCGTTCACTTTGAGCAACTTACGATTTGTGAAGGAGATAGTATCGTTTGGAATGATCAAACACTACATGAGGCAGGTACCTATGAATTTATTTTGCGTGGGGCTGCGGCCAATTCTTGCGACAGTATAGAAACGCTTGAACTAAAGGTGAATCAACCATCTGTCCACCCATTCAACATTGTTATTACCGAATGGCAAACCTATCCTTGGCGAGGAGCCTTTCTTTCTGAAACAGGAATCTTTAGGGATACCCTTTGGGGCGCTAATGCAGCGGGCTGCGATAGTGTTTTACAACTTGCGCTTACGGTATTGCCGATTTCCTTTGATAGTATCAGCCTTGAAATGTGCGAGGGGGATAGTGTATGGGTGTCGAACCAATGGCAATATTCAGCAGGTACCTATACAGATACTTTAGCCAATACAGATGGATTGGATAGTCTTGTTTTGACAACTCACCTTGAGGTACATCCTACTTACCATACCATTGAAATGATTGAATTGTGCGATGGGGAACTTTGGGAAGGGCAGGTTTATGGGCAGGATACGACCATTGTCAATCATTACCAAACTGCATTTGGCTGTGATAGTTTATTGGAATATGAACTAAGTATACATCCCGTTTTTGATGTCGTTAAAGCTGTCACCATTTGCCAGGGCGATAGTTTCTATGTAGATGGTATTTGGCAAAAAACAGCCGGGCTATATCATGAATCTTGGCTAACCGACTATGGCTGTGATAGCTTGATTACGATAGACTTGACGGTAGATGAATGCCTATTTTTCACGGAAATAAATAGCCAAGGTGTGACGTGCTATGACAGGGATGATGGCCGCCTTACTTTGACAGTATCAGCAGGCGTCGGACCTTTCGTACTGGAGTGGTATGATCATCAATTTCAGCTGTTGGAAAGACAAGAAATTCCGGCGGCAGGAAATTTCCGATTGGAGGGGTTATCAGGGGGCAACTACCATGCTCAGGTAGTCGATATCAGTACGGCTAATCAAGTCGACGTTTCGGTTTCTATTAATGAACCCGGACCCTTAGAAGTCGAACTCAGTGAAAGCTATCCACTAAGTTGTGCTACTGGCAGTGATGCGGCACTGCGGGGGGAAGCAACAGGCGGCACAGCGCCTTATCAATATCAGTGGACCATTCAGGGAGAAGAAGCTGAAATAACCGAATTATCAGCGGGCACCTATGGCTTGACGGTTCAAGATGCCAATGGTTGTATTCAACAAACAGAACACGAGATTATTGCACCAGAGGACCTCTCTGCCCAAGCTTTCTTTGACCCAGGACTTTGCGATCCAGCAGAAGGAGGGATATTGACTTTTAAGGATATTTCAGGAGGGACAGCTCCTTATTTATATAGCATTGATCAAATGGATTTCCAACATGATTCTACGCTAATCGTCACCAGATTTCCTTCGACAGCTATGATTCAAGATGTGAATGGGTGTGAATGGGCTATCCCCGTTCAGTCACTACCGGAAGCCTCTTTAGCAATAAGCGTGGAAGCAACGAAGATTAATTTGGGAGATACCATAGCATTGACATTGACCACAACAACCGATCAAGGTTTTAGTGCTATACACTGGACACCGGCTGCCGATCTTTCCTGTACGGATTGCCCCAATCCAATGGCCTTCCCGCATAGATCTACTACATTTAAAGTAGAAGTAAAAAATCAGTTGGGCTGTACCGCTGAAGCAACCATACCAGTCTTGGTCGATAAAAATCCGAGGATTTTTATTCCTAATGCCTTTTCCCCAAATGGTGACGGGCAAAATGACCTTTTCGCTGTTTTCGGCGGGCCGGAGCTCATCCGGGTAGAACAACTAGCTGTTTTTGATCGTTGGGGGAGTCAATTATTTACTACGAAAAATGCAGAACCCAATACACAGCAAAGTGGATGGGATGGCCGTTATCGCGGGAAAGATGTTGCAGCAGGAGTCTACGTTTATCTGGCCATAGTGAAATTGAGTAATGGAACCCAAAAGACCTTAAAAGGAGAAGTGGTATTAATACGTTGATGAGAGAAGAAAATAGTACAGCAAGTAGTAGTAAATCATGCGGTCAGTTGTTTATTAACCGAATAAAAGCCTCACCGCCGCTATCAATGTCACCCCAATAATAAGATAACGAAAGCTCTGCTCACCGATCCGCTTGATGAGCCACAATCCCATCCCGAATCCCAGCGCAATTACAGGTATAGCCATTAAGGCCGTACTACAAGTCGCCCAAGTAATGGTATGCCAACTCCAAATATGAAAAGGTAGTTTCAGAAAATTGATAATGAAAAAGAACCAGACGATGGTCCCAATGAATTGCTTTTTGGGCAACTGCAGGGCCAATAAATAAATCGCTAAAATAGGGCTCGACACATTGGCGATCATCGTCCCAAAGCCCGCTAATAAACCAATAATAATCGGGCCAAAAGAATTCGTTTTAGCATCACTAGTCACCATAAACCGAGGCCAAGCCATCAAACCCAAACAAAGCAAAATGATGATGGCGATCATATTTTTAAACAGCGCATCGTCCATCATATTCCCCATCACGCCTCCTATCAACAGTCCGATAATCGCTGGCCCCAACAATTGCTTAATCAGCTTCGCCTGTGCTTCTTGGTAGTAATAACGCACGGCAAACACATCGGCCAACATAAACAATAGTAATAGCAAGCCCGCCGAGGCCTTCCCCCCCAAAGCAATAGCATATAGCGAAACCGCTATCATGCTTAAGCCCTTTAGTCCTGCTTTTTCGACGCCGATCAAAAAAGCGCCAATGGCAAGGTAAATCAGATCTTCTGTTGCGAATTGGTATAAATCAAACAAGTGTTAGATGGAATGGTGAGGAGGTATAACAAGGAGGAGAGGATTGGGTTCTTTATACTTCGCTATATCTAGGTATGAGAACACAGATAAATAGGATATATTTAAGCACGGAACTAGTGGAAAATCGATCCTTTAACAGAAAGAGATTCAGACGATAAAAAGCAACTTATGAATACTATAAAAAACGGGGCTTTCCTGCTTGCGCTTCTTTTAACCTTTGCCATCTCTTCCTTCGCCCAAGCTCAGGTCAATAGAGCCAAAGGTATTGTCTATCTGGATGCCAATGAAAATGGCCTGCACGATCCTAATGAGAAAGGGATTGAAGGGGTAAAAGTTTCAAATGGTGTGGATGTGGTAAAAACCAATGCTTCCGGCCAGTATGAAATAGAACTCCCACCCGAAAGCATCCTGTTTATTTCCAAACCTGCGCCTTATCGCGTTCCGCTAAACGACGTTCAGCTGCCGCAGTTTTACTATTGCCATTACCCGAGGGGTACGCCTGCCGTTGCGACCTGGAAATGGCCCGTCATTGAACCAACGGGCCCATTACCTGCGACTATTGATTTTGCCCTTTTGGAAGGCGCCGTACCGGATGAATTTAAGGCCATGGGCTTCGCCGACCCACAAACATCCACCGATGAAGAACTTGACATGCTGCGGAAAGACATCATTGATGCTCTTTTTGGTAATCCGTATGAGGCCAAGTTTGGACTAGTAGCAGGAGATGTGGTAAATGACAACCTAGCCCTCTACGAGCGCCACAATAAACTGATGTCACAAATCGGCATTCCGATGTGGAATGTGCCCGGCAATCATGACCTAAACCCAGAATCCCCGAACAATGAATACGCTACCCAAACCTTCAGAAGTGTATTCGGACCAGATTACTATTCCTTTGACTATGGCCAAGTACATTTCCTTGCCTTGAACAATGTCAGCTTCAAAGGAAAGGGAAAAGGATACGAGGGACACATCGATGCCCAACAAATGAAATGGATCGAAAATGACCTCAAGGATGTATCATCGGACAAGTTGATCATGATTATCACCCACATCCCATTGCTCACTTACGCCAACAACCGTACCTTTCCCCGCACGATCAATACCGCAAATTTTGATCAATTACTCAGTATTCTAGGCCGCTTTCAATACGTCTATGCCATCGCAGGCCATGACACCAGCAATAGTTGGAAAGTGGAAATCAACCATACGCATGGCTGGCATGGCTACCCATTTATCGCCCATACCTTGGCCGAAACTCGTGGGAGCGGCTGGGGTGCTGGCCCGAGAGACGAACGTGGCGTTCGACCAGCCACTATGGCAGACGGTAATCCAAACGGTTATTATGTTTTTTATTTCGAGGGTCACACCGTAAAACCACAATTTATTCCTGCCGGTGGCGATCCGAAAGATCGTTTGAGCATCGTGCTAGATCCACCCCTGTTCCATCCGGATAGCCTGTCCCACACGCACCCCTTAGGGCTTGACCGTGGTGTACAGGTAGACAGCATGTTTGTAGTCGTCAATTTCTTTGATGGGGGTGAGCGCGACCAAGTCACGATCTCGCTTGACGGGAAAGCAGCCGTGCCGATGCAATATATCGAACGAACTGATCCTGCTTATGTGAGACAATATAATAAGTACAAAGGGACTGATGATGCTTTTCCGTCACCACACGTATCCTCGCATATTTGGCAATTCCCTCTTCCTCGTCTGACTCCGGGCTTACATGTGGCGATGGTAAGTGTGGTAGATGAGTTTGGTTTTAAAGATGATGAGGTACTGACTTTTGAGGTGATTGAAGAATAAGGCATATCGGCCTTATTCAGTCCGCAGTGCCTCAACTGGATTTGATCGAATAGACCTCAGCAACTTATAACTTAAAGGCAAAACAGCCGTAGCCATTGTTATTAGCGCAGCAATAACGATTATATCCCAACTCATCTCAAAACGGTAGGCAAAGTTATCCAACCATTGTTGAGAAAAATACCATCCCAACGAGCCTCCAAGCAGAACCGCTAGGCCAAGAATTTGAAATAAGTCAAGAGTAAGTAGATGAAGAAGGCTTGAAAAGGAGGCACCCAATACCTTTCGAACACCGATTTCCTTCGTTTTTTCCTTAAGGGAGAAAGACATCAAACCAAAGATGCCTAAACATGAAATGAACAGAGCAATCAGTGAGAAGTAATTCATGCTTTTTGCTAGCAATCGATCTTTTTCGTAAAGCGCTGCTAAATCTTTATCGAAAAATGAAAACTTCAATGGATTGTCTGGTGCCAAAGCCAGCCAGGCTGTTTCAATTTCAGCCAAGACCTGGCTAAAGTCATTTCCCTTTATTTTTATGGATAGATAATTGAAAAAGTCCTCATCCCTAACTCCAATTCCAAGTGGCGTGATCGGTTTGTGAAGTGACTCGAAATGAAAATCCTCGGTAACACCGACTACATCCCCCAATTTATCATCAAATCCAAATTTAGACCCGACTGGAGATGGCAACCCAAGTCGATTGACGGCAGCTTTGTTAAGTAGATAGGCATTGCCGTCATCACTAGTCATATTGGGAGAGAAGCCTCTTCCTTCGGAGATGGGGATTTCATATAATTCAAGAAAATCAAAGTCCACTATCAATCGATAGAAAAAAGGATTTTCATCCTTTGCTTTACCGCCCCAAGTTGGAATATTTGACCAGCCAATATCAGAGGGGATAGCTGTAGAAGCCGCCGCCGCTACGACTTCGGGAATTCGGAGCAGTTCTTCTTTAAGAACCTTAATATTATTTTTCACTTCCCCATTTTCTCTTTGAAACAACCCGCCTGTTTTCAGACAAATTATATTCTCTTGTTGGTAACCTAGCGTTCTATTTCCGACGTATTTCAATTGCTTTATCGCTGTTATCGAGCCGATTATGAGTAAAACAGAGGCTGAAAATTGAATCACTACTGCTGATTTTCGTAAGTAGTGGCTCCCTCTTGATAGCTTTTCGAGCCCCCCTTTAATCCCAATTACCAGATTTAGTCGAGAAAGATAAATGGCAGGATAAGTACCGGATAACAAGGACATGATCACAATTAGACCTAAGGAAATGGCTAAAATTTTCGGACTCAATAAAGTGTAGAAATTAAGCGCTTGCCCAAGGAGATCATTGAAAAGCGGCAACATCGCCCAAATCAAACCAATCGAAAGTACATAGGCAAATAGCACGAAATAAAAAGATTCGCTCAAAAACTGTCTCATCAATTGCACAGGAGTTGCACCAATGACTTTTCTAACGGATACGTTTTTGGACCTAGATCGATAATGAGCAATATATAGATTTAGATAATTGAAACAGGCAATAAATAATAGGAAAATCCCCACCGATAGAAAGGTGAATAATGATCCTAGATTGCCGGTCCCCCTGATTTGGCGATTAAAATGAATATCAAAAAGCGGTTGTAGGTGGAAGGACCATGTTTTCCCATTGAAACCATCTACATCGTATTTCCTTAGTTTGAGGTCGAATTGATCGAGGTCGGTATTTTCTTGCAGCGTCAGGTAAGTACGATAGGGGTTATTAAGCCAGTTATCGTTTACTAAACTGCGCCCTACTTTAAGCTCCAAAGTCTTGAAAGATACCAGAAAATCAAACTGCAAATGGGAATTGGCAGGAATCTCTTCCAACACCCCTGCTACCGTAAATTGTTTCTCATCATTAGTCACGAATTCTTTCCCAATAGGATTCTCTTTCCCAAAATACTTGCTTGCCATTTTAGGGGAAATGATGATGGAGTTTGGCGTCTTTAAGGCATCCTCCGCAATCCCCTGTTTAAGCTTGAAAGAAAAGATCTCAAAAAAGGCTGGATCAACGCTCAATATTTTTTCATCCACCCATTTCTCTCCCAGGCGGAATATCCAGTTGCGGGAGACGGTACGAGCCATTAGATCAATGTCTGGCAACTCCTCTTCCCAAGTTGGTTTTAAGATCGCAGGAGATACCACCCACCAATCTGAACTACTCCCCAAAACCTGATTCCCAGGTTGATTCATCACCACTCGATATATATTATCGCCCTTTTCATGAAATTTATCAAATTGAAGCTCAAAATTTAGATAAAGGATAATCAATAAGCAACTGCTTACCCCGAGTGTTAACCCGATAATATTAATGATTGAGAACCAAGTATGTTTTTTGATTAGCCTTAACGCGTTTTGTAGGTAAAACATGGGTCCTAGGTGTTGGTTATGGTTTAATGACCCATTAACTTTTCAATAGTTGTAATGTTGAGACTTGTCAGCGCTTTTATCGTAGGCAGAAATAACAAAGCCTCTTTGGCGAGGTGAAAGAGGCCTATTTGGCTTGGAGGTTAAGAGTGGATTGGCTTCGCCCATCCTGGGAGGGTGGCCTTTCAAGATCAACAAGCCTTCTCCCTGCGGTCGAGCTTTGTTATTTTTAGGCTACTCTTCAAAACGAGTTTTGATCGTAGCCTAAAAATAACAAAGCCCCTTTCGTTTTCACGAAAGAGGCTTGTTGTCCTTGAGGTCGGGAGCGGATTCGAACCGCCGTACGAGGTTTTGCAGACCTCTGCCTAGCCGCTCGGCCACCCGACCCGCTATTAGAAATATGAAAATAGCTTCCTACTTTCATTTTCTAGGAACGCAAATATACGCCTTTTTTATAAATGATGCTGGATTTATTGGGAAAATACTAGAATATTTTTTTTTGACTCTTTCGGGAAGCCGTTATTATCTGGGCATCAATGAGCAGCGATGGTGAAGTGAAAGGTAGTGCCTTGGCCGAGTTCCGATTCGTGCCAAATATCACCGTAGTGTAGGTTGACTAATTTCTTGCAGATGGCCAACCCTATTCCAGTACCGGGCATATTCTTTTGGTTGAGGCGGTGAAAAGGTTCAAAGACCTTAGTGCCTTTGGCCTCATCGATCCCAATGCCATTATCAGCCACTGTGAAATGCCAATGGGTTTTGGTACGGGTGCAATGGATAGCTATATCAAGTGCTTTTTCAGATCGAAACTTAATCGCATTGGCCACTAGGTTTTGCAATACTTGGTACAGACTTGATCGAAGTACTTTTAGTTCTGGAAGAGGGCCGGTTCGTAGCTGTGCGCCGCTATCCGCTATTTCTTTTTTGAGGTTATAACGTACCAATTCAATTACTTTATTCGCATCGGTTAGCATCAATTGCCGTGTTCGGTCCCCAGCGCGTGCGTATTCCAGTAAATCTTCTAGTACATTATTCATCTGCTCCGTCCCATTGAGCACGTATTGAAGAAACTCCTGACCGTCTTCATTTAGTTGTTCTTTATAGCGTTGTTCCAATAGTTGTGCATAACTGGCAATGGTGCGCAGTGGACTACGCAAATCGTGAGAAGCGATATAAGAGAAGAGCTCCAATTCTCGGTACGCCATCTTCAATTGATGAAGATTTTCTTCTAGAGTGGCCGATTGCTTTTCCAACAGGGTAGTCTGGGCAGTAAGGGTTTTATTGATGGCCTCCATCTGCTCCTTATGTTCTGAGAGGGCTTCCTTTTGTTCTTTTAGGTCTTCTATCGTTTGGTTGAGTAAGTTGATGGTAATGTGCTTATCCTTCAGGGTACGACGCAACATGAACTCCTTCCGCAGGTCTATTTGTTGGAGTTCCTGCATATGCAACAGTAGTTTTGTTCGCTGGTCCGTGGTGATGGGTAGCGTTGCGATATAAGCTTCCAGTTGTTGCAGACTTTCCTTCATCTTAGGATCGTTCTTTTAGGAGAACCACCGAACAGGTTTCGTTATGAAAGTCACAGGGGCCATCTATTGTGGCACCAATTTCACCGTAGGAGAAAAAACCAATCATCGGCTTTTCCCATTGTTGGTGAATACCCTTAATCTCATCTCCAATCATCGGTCCTAGTGCAGCATGGCGGCCAATACAGGAAAAAAAGATGGCAGCATCTGGCGTACAATCACCCTGGCACCAATTGACAAAGGCATCAACCGTATTTTCAATCACTTGAAAACCCGGAGACATCGAAAATTTAAAGCGATCTCCTTCTTCCACTCCTCCTGCCAAAATTAGCGCTCTCTTTTCAGTATCTGCATATAGCGGTGATCGGAGAATATATCGCCCATCTGGCCGAATAATTTGTAAAGGGTATTGTGCACTGACATTCTCAAAATCATTATGCAGACTATCTTCTGCATTAGCCCCCTGAAATCCACCAAAATATTTGATAAAGAAGTCTAAAGCAGGTACATCATTGATCGTGTATACAATATTTTCTGTGGCCTTCGTAATGATATGCTCTAAGCCAATCGGCTCCCAACCACTAGTCGCCAAACCGATCATTTCGATTTTTTCTCGGTTGAGAATCAACGTTAATATGCCATTATTCGATCTTCCCGCTGAGGAAAAAACAACGGTTTCTGTAAAATGCATATTATCTCCCGCCAAGCCACCAAAGACTGGGGTATCAGGCTGACTGAGCCCGTCTCGTATTCCCGCTATGATTTTTTCAGCATTAACATCTACTCCACCAGAGAGTAGTAAAAGGGCTGGTTCAGCGTAACAAACTTCGGCATATTGTCCGGTGGTATAGGCCAACTGATAGGTAGACTGAATAGGATCATTGGCTAAGAAAAGCTCGAAATAGGCTGGATTAATTTCCAATAGTAGACATACTATTGCTTGGTCGTAAAATTGAGCATTGCAAATTTCTCCGGCTGTGGTACAGCCAAACAAGGCAATATCTCGCTCCCCAAAAAATTGGGTTAACATAGGAATGTGCTGCTCCGAGCTACAAAATACGATAGCTAGGGTAGGTTTAAACGACTGCGAACATACACGTACTTGCTCAGCAAGTTCATCTAGCCTCTGCGCAGCAAAGGCATGAGCTTTCATTTTTGTGCTTGTTTGTTTATAGGTTATAAAATCAACGCTAAGTGCTTAGCAATATAAGCATTTTCGAAAACATATAATAATTTATGTTATTTAAAGAGAGGATAAGCATTGATGAACAAATTTCTAGCACGAATTCATTTGATCTATAGGATATAATTTGGTGGGTGGAAAAGCGATCTGTTTAGTTAGACCGTTTTTCCATCCATTAAAATCCAATAAAATAGGTTCATCTACTAAAGTGACCGGCAAAGCTCCGGTACTATTACTGCTGTCGCACTGTTAGGTAAGTGCCCCCCCAATCACTGCCGGAAGCTATGAAGTTGTATAGGGTTTAATTTTACAATCCAGCCTTCGCAGATACTTCCAACATTCTATTGATGGAATTGACGCCCTCTTCAATGACCCACTCTGGCAGTTCAATTTCTGGCAACTCATGCTTTATACATAAGTACAATTTCTCAAGGGTATTGAGTCGCATATGAGGACACTCATTACAAGCACAAGTGTTATTGGGTGGTGCAGGAATAAAGGTCTTATCCGGAGAAGCTTTCTGCATTTGGTGCAAAATACCAGACTCTGTGGCTACGATAAATTTTGTGGCTTCATTTTCTTGGGTGTAGCGAAGGAGACCACTGGTAGAGCCAATGTAATCCGCTTTATCCAGAATATGGGTTTCACATTCAGGGTGCGCGATGAATTTGGCATCAGGATGACGCAACATCAACTTTGTGATCTTTTCGCCCGAGAATATTTCGTGTACCATACATGAGCCGTTCCAAAGTATCATATCTCGGCCCGTCTTCTTTACGAGGTATCGACCCAGATTGATATCCGGCGCAAAAATAATCCCTTTATCTGCTGGAATACTCTCGATAACCTGCACCGCATTACTAGAGGTGCAACAGATATCGGTTAGCGTTTTCAATTCTGCGGTACAGTTGATATAACTCACCACAACATGATCTGGGTATTTTTCCTTGAACTTGCGGAAAAGATGTGGCGGACAGGAATCAGCCAAAGAACAACCCGCCTTTAAATCGGGCAGTAACACTTTCTTGTGAGGAGACAACATTTTGGCGGTCTCTGCCATAAAGTGTACACCTGCAAAAACGATAATATCAGCATCCGTTTTGGCGGCTTCTTGGGATAGTCCCAGACTATCGCCTATATAATCTGCAATATCCTGAATTTCGGATTCCTGGTAGTAATGCGCTAGAATAATGGCATTCTTTTCTTTTTTCAATCGCTTAATCTCCTCAAATAAATCGAGTGTTGGATCGATCTCCAAATCTAGGAATCCTCTTTTGGTCAGGTTCTTTTCAGCAATCGCAATATTTGTCATAATCATTGATTTTAAGCACAAAGCTGCATGTATAACGCAAAGCTATTTAAAATTGTTCACTTAGTTTCACTTTTAAACTAAGTTTTTATTTTAAGACGGAACTTCTTCTAAAAAGTAACAAAATCACCCTTCAACCCACTAAATAAGGCTAGCCAAAGCGCTAATGAGACCTAAAATGCTTAATAGAGTGTTAAAGCCTACCTTCTTAACCAGAACATTTAATAATATTGCAAAAAAGAACCTTCTCTGACAATTTTTGTGGTCAGCGCTACAGGTGGAAGGATTGCGACCAAAGGAAGTAGGACTTTTATCTAAAGCAATAACTCAAAACACAAAAATTATCAGAGAACCAAAAAGAAAAGGACACATGTGGAAAATGATCGTCATGATAAGTGTGGGTGCCCTACTGATAGCTTGTGAAAATGACATGGCAGCAATAGAGGCACTTCAAGACCAACTGGATACGAAGGTAGAGCGAGCCGAGGAGGTCGAGATTCTATACAGCGATTCTGCAAAAATCAAAGTCAAAATAGCGGGTCCTACGATGCTATATCACCTAGATCGAAAATCACCTAAGCAGGAATTTCCCGATGGTGTGAAAGTCGATTTTTTTGATCCGATGCAAGAGCTGTCAAGCGTATTGACCGCTAAATATGCCATCCGCTTGGAACAAAAGCAGCAGGTATTGGTCAGGGATAGTGTCGTGTGGAAAAGCGTCAATAATGAAAAATTGGAAACAGAAGAATTGATTTGGGATGAGAAAAAGGAGAAGTTAATGTCCAATAAATTCGTGGTCATTACACGCCCAGAGGAGATTATCTACGGTCATGGTTTTGAAGCCAACCAAGATTTTTCCAATGCACGTATCAATGCAGTGGAAGGACGTATAGCCGTCGATCAACCCGAAGAGGGTGAGCCTAGTAAGAAAACAACTCCACCAGCCAAAAAGCCGATCAAACAACAACAAGATGATTAGGATCACTCAAAAGTGAGGAATAATATTTATCTTCCTATCCTGATCGTTAGAATACATTTATGACACTTTCCTTTATTCTATTGTTTTTATTTCTTTCCGCCCTGTTCTCCGGTTCTGAAATAGCCTTTATTTCTGCCAATAAGCTACGGGTAGAATTGAGAAAAAAGAAAGGGGCCGCCCGGGGGAGAATCCTAGCCAACTTTTATGAAAAACCTGCCCATTTCTTGAGCACCATGCTCGTGGGTAATAATATTGCCTTAGTCGCTTTCACGATTTTAATGGGCTCAGTACTGGACCCCATATTGGAAAACGCGTTAGGCTTGCAAGAACAAGAATTACTACCTGTCTCTTATACACATCTGACGCTGCCGACGAAGAGGATAGTGTAG
>CAJXUM010000036.1 GCA_913060855.1 uncultured Lewinella sp.
GTGGGCTCGGAGATGTGTATAAGAGACAGGTATTAGGTCTTACACCAGCTGTCAATCCGACGTATCCGCATTCAATCCGCTCACCCGTATTCGTAATAACGGCGCAAGCTTTGCCATTACCATCATCGATAATTTCTTTCAATTCGGTGGAAAGCCTAAGATCAATACCATTTTCTAAGATATGCCGATTGATCATTTCTGATTCTTCTGCAGGAAGGACAGGATCCCAATAGCTTTTTTCTCTCACTAAAAAGGTAACGGGGATGTGGCGGGAGTGAAACATCTCGGCCATTTCTATCCCAATTAGCCCTCCTCCAACGATCACAGCTCTTTGCAGGTTCTCGCTGTGAGTCTCCATATTTTCTAAGTCTTGAAAACTATACAGACCGCCTACTCCTTTCAAATCTTGTCCGGGCCAACCAAATTTATTGGGGGTGGAACCACAGGCGATGATCAGCTTGTCATAGCTAATGTTGTCCCCTTTCGCCATCAGTAGTTGCTTATTGGGCGTATCTACCTTTTCGACATAATCCTTTACCAAATTGATTCTGTTCTTTTCCCAAAAACCAGGCTCGTAGGGCTGGGTATCTTTGAAGCGCATATGCCCCATATAGATATACATGAGGGCGGTGCGTGAGAAGAAGTAATCGGTTTCAGCGGAGATCAGGCTTATCTCATGGTCGCTAAGTTTTCGAAGGAAGCGGGCAGCAGTAACACCACTAATACCGTTTCCTATAATCGCAATTCGCATAATATGGAGTTGTTAGATAAAGACCATCCAAATTAATCAAAAAAGGGTATTGATAATAAGTATACCCCAATAAATACTTATTAGTTGAAATTTAGTCTAAAGGAAGGAGTGGAAATAATGAGGATGTCCTGCTTAGGACAATAACCGACTTATTTCTCCTGGCTTTTTGAGTGGGTAATATCGTTCAATATGTTATTTTGCGGTAAATCGGGTTGTAAAACAACTATGAGGCTAATTGTTTTTAGTGTATATATTTCGCTACTAGTGTGTATTCAAATACCTGTGCAAGGCCAAACGATTGTGTCTACACAGGTGGAAAATAAACGAGCTGTACTAGAGTACATCAGGGGGATTTACTGCGTATATTGCCCTGAAGCAGACCAGTTCGCCACACAGCTTCGAGCCACTTTTGGCGAAGCTTTCATTCCCATCAATATTTATGCCGGTGATTATGCTTACCCTGTAGATCCTTATGCTTTGGACCTACGGTCCGACTTTGGCCAAAATGTATTAGAACTTACTAACCTGGTTGGATATCCGGCGGGTATGGTTAATCGCCGAAATTTCCCAGGACTGGAGCAAGGGATGGAGGGGACATTTGCCATTAATAGAGATCAATGGGAAGAAGCTGTTCAAGCTATAATAGATGAACCTTCCCCCGTCAATATAGCGCTAGAAGCACAATATGACATAGATAGTAGAGAGCTGGAGGTATTGGTAGAAGTGTATTATACAGCGGATGTAGAAGCGAGTAAGCAAAGGTTACATATTGCCGTCTTACAAGACAGTATCCGTACGCTACAAGCAGGTTCCCCTTTAGGTTTTAACTATTTCCATCCGGATGTTTTACGCGACATGCTTACTGGAGCAGAAGGTTTTTTGTTGGGTAATAGGGCTGCTGGTGATTTTGTCACACAAACTTTTCGATTTAACCTACCGCTAAGCCATCACGGGGCCAATATCGTTGCTTCTGATGTGGAATTGGTAGCATTTATTACCGAAAATAAAGAGAACATTCTCACAGGGGTCCAGCATAAGCCCGCTCCGCTTAGTACGCAGCAAAATGACACCAATCTACTGGGGATTTATGAAGCGTACTCGAGCCATTGTGAACCACTTTTAAGCCCTACTATTGTCGTTCAAAATGATGGGAATGGCAGTTTGAATAATATACGTTTTTCTTATTCCGTAAACGGAGAAACGGCGCAAACCTTGGATTGGTCGGGGCAACTCAAGACCTTTGAGAAAAAGCGGATTGAAATTCCCCCCATATCCTATACCCCTTCTCCCAATCCTTTTAATGAGTTGGAAGTTAATTTGATCCAAACGGACAATGAAACTGATGGGAACCTAAGCAATAATCGTTTAATATATACATTCGCGAATAGTGTAAGAACCGAATGGACCCAATTGAAATTGGAACTCGGGACCGATAACTTTGGCTATGAAACCTATTGGGAAGTGGTCAATATGGAAGAAGAGGTGATCGTTCGAGGTGGAAATTTCTTAGTAGGATTAAGTGGAGGCGGAAAACAGGTAGGAGATGGGGCTAACCCAGGTGCTTATCCCAACAATCAGATGGTAGAAGCGACCATTGACCTGCCCGGTCCTGGCTGTTATATCTTGCGTCTTATTGATGATTATGGAGATGGCTTTTGCTGCTCTTATGGAGAAGGTTTTTACCGATTGCGGGATTATTTAGGGAATGTACTGCTGAGTGGCAATCGTTTCGGTGTAACTAGAGAAGTGGCCTTTGAGGTAAATGCCTTGGCTACTGCCGCAGCGGATGTCAAGGACGACGATGCGTTGTCCTTTTCTATTTTCCCGAACCCAGTCGTAGACGGGCAATTTCAACTAAAGCTTAAGTCACCGGAAGCGGGTTTGGGTATGGTATGGCTTAGATCTGCCACTGGACAGGTAGTGAGAAGAGAGCGTTGGCCTATTTTGGCCGGCCAGGATCAAAGTAGGGCTATCACGACAGAAAATGTGCCTGCGGGGGTGTATTTCTTGAGTTTGCAGTTAGCGGATGAAATAACTACCCAAAAAATAACTATTATTCGTTAGTATGAGCAGTTGGGCGCTTGCCTAATAGCTGAATCTTGTCTAAAATCCAGGCCTTCGCCGCCAAGGCTTTGCATTCTTCAGCCTGTCTATAGAGCTTTTCTAAGGCTTGGGTGTTATATGGATCTATCATCGACATCTTTTTAACAAAACGGAGAATATTTAGGTACTGACGTTTGACTTGGGTGGAAATCGTCTTATTACGACGTAGGTATATCCTGAAGCTATCGATCAAAGAATCAAGTGCCAGGTATTCGTCTAGTTCATAATACGTTTTGAGGAGCATGAGTTTACTACCCAGGGCATAAACGATATCATCATATTCGACTTCCTGCAATTGAGAGATCACCTTTTGATATTCTCCCCTGAAGAAATAGACCTTGGCAAGATTGTAAGTCAATGCATTTTGACGCTGTTCTATCGGTAGATCTTGTGTCTGTTCTTTAATGAAGTTCTCCACCCAATCGAAGGCTTTTACATGCAGGCCCACCGTGATGATGTTTTTATAATCTTGCTGTACTAACTCCCCTTCTCGATTATAGATAATCTTATTAGAAAGGGCAAACTGATAAATGTCGAATAACTCGCTAAAGAAGCTACTTTCACCTACGTTTATTTTCTTATGAATACAATAATTATACAAGTGAATGAAGAGTGTTTTGAGTTCAGATTTAGGTAATTGTGAACACTTATCGAATAATAGCTGTTTAAGATCGAAGAAGGCTGATTCTTCCTCTGGATGGTTTAACATTTTTGCTACTAGATAAAAAGCTTTAATCAGCAGATCGTCAAAAAAAGCTTGTTCTTCAAGATACGCCATCGTCCCCGGCAAAAGTTTGATGTCGACTTCTTCAGAAATAAAGTTGCGATAACCCAAGGCATCACAATAATGCTTGAGCTTTTGTACAAAATAATAACGATCAAAATGAAGGTCGGTACGTTCTAAATGCCGGCAACTTTCGTTCAAATTTCCGGCTAATTCTTTGTTTTTGTATATCACCTTAGTCAGTTGGTATAGATGATATTGGAAATCGGCATGGTCGCTGATGTCGGTATAGAGATTTTGCTCGACATTTCTGAGAACCCCGGCATGATGAGTAGAGAGTTCTGGAGCGGTTAGCAGTGGTAGAAGGTCAATTTTTTGTTTGATCGTTTGCGATTGATACTGCCTGATACTGAGAAATTGATAAGCTTGGTTTAATAGAGAAGAAAAGGTTCTTCTTAATGTTGTATCTTCAAAGGGCGTTGTATCGAAAAGAGCTTTCCAAATACTCATTTTATCTAATTCGCATGTCTCATCAATGACAGCTTGTAGTTGCTCAAAAAGTACTAGTAATAGTTGATTTTCGTTAAAAAAGGGAGACTTAAGCCATTTTTCAAAGAGCAGTCTTTCTTGTCTTGAAAAAGTCTTGAGCAGGTTAATGATTTTTTTTCCAGACATATGTGAAGAATAGATTAAGGTATTTTATCGACAAATGTGAAGAATGAATCGTTTTAAGTGATTTATTTTCAGCCAATTAATAGATGAATCTAGTATCTATATCAACTACAATTTTAGCTTAATGTTCTTTTTTTTTAGCACTTTTTTTTAAAATTTTGCCTTGTGCCCAATGGATTATTAGCTATGACAAAACTTATCCGTTCTTTATTACTTGCTTGTGGACTACTCTTTCTGTCTCCATACCTAATGGCTACGACTACTTCTTTGGGTAGTTGTAAGGCTGATTTTACCTTTGCTTTTACGAATGACAGTACACTTATATTTTTCAACACTTCAACCGACCATATCAGTCATGATTGGATGGTCGAGGGGCAGGCTTATTATAACAATGATAACGGGGTTTTGAAAATTGTGCCCAGTATCATACCCTTTGAAGTTTGCTTAACAATTGAAGCCACTGATGGCTGTACGGATACCTTGTGCTTAGAAATATCACGGGATTCTCCCGAGGCATTTTGCGAACAAAATGAATGTGTTTGGCCTGGTGATACCAATGGAGATTGGCGAGCTAATCAATATGACTTATTGAATCTAGGCTTAGGGTTTGGTGAAACGGGCCCACCGCGTGAAAGTTTTCCCATCGAAGGAGAGCCTACCGCTTGGGCGCCAAATACTTCTGCTGATTGGGCTTATTGGACCAATACCTCGGTCAACTTTAAGCACCTAGACTGTGATGGAGATGGTGTTGTTGAGGCTTCAGATGTAGATGCGATCATAAAGAATTATCGACCAGATTATGATTTTGCTCCTGTTACCACACCTGGTGCCCCTCCCGTGTTTTTGGAATTTAGTTCTGAGGTGGTAGAATGGGATAATACGACGGGAGATAATATCGTCTTGCGTGCGAAACTAATGGTAGGTACAGAAGAAGTGCCTGTTGAAAACTTACATGGTATTGCACTCGATTTTACTTATCCATTCGAATTGATGGAGGAAGGAGGGATAACTGCAGAAACGACGGAAGATAGTCCTTTGTTGGGACTACCTGAAGACTTGCTATCCGTTAAATATGACTTATTTAATGTAGGATTGGGTCGATATGATTTGGCGGCGAGTCGACAGTCGACTATAGGGGTGACCGGTGCTGGTGCTATATTTGATCTGAATTTCATTGTTAGTGGAGATATCATTGATGGTTTAAATGAACCTATATCTTCTTTTGAAATAGCCGTAGAGCGAGTCCGAATGGTGAATGCCGAAGGCGATTCGATCACGTATAGCCTAGGAGAGCCGGCTACTGTTTCTATCATCAACTCCAAGCTGGCGAATAATTCAAATATACCCTTAGCTGCTAAAATAAAACTCTTCCCTAATCCTGTTCAGTCCTCTTTCAACCTACAGTCCTCAGGAGCGCTTATTGACGCCATTGAGTTGTATGATAGCCAAGGCCGTCGATTGGAACAACGAAAAGTGAAGACCAATCAAACAACGATAGATGTGAAAGACTTAAATCGTGGATTGTATTGGCTCAAGGTACAGGTGGATGGAGATTGGACGGTCAAGAAAGTTATTGTGCAGTAAATGGGAGATACTATAAGCTGAGCAAGACTTCAGAAGTTTTCTCTGTCCTACCTTGGAAAACTTCTGAAGTCTAAGCTATAGCTACTTTTTTGAATAGCACTCAATTTTTATTTCAGGCTACTATTCTTCCTCTTCGATAAAGTCTTCTAAGCTTACTTCTTTGGGAGGTCCCAACCAAAAATTGTTGGACCCTTCACCCATAATAATACTTACCTTTTCCATATTCAGCAATTCCAATAGTGCGAGGAAGGTGACAATGGCATGTATCCTGTTTTCGCAATTCTTGAAAAGCATGTGAAAGGTCACATTCTTAAAAGTGGTAACTTTCTCTATGATGAAGTTTTGCTGATCTTCGATGGTGAAACCCCACTGAACAATTTCGTGAATGGTACCCGGGTGCGAATCCTCAAACCGTTGCATTACCCGCTCAAAGGCGCGTAATATTTTAAAGAGATTAATTGATTCGAGCTCTGCATCAACCAGTGCTTTTGTCGCAATCTGTTTGAGTTCCCTCGACGTATTTCCTCGCTGATTGCGCAAGGAACGATCTTCTTCCAACTCCCGCATTTCCTCCAAGACACTTTTGTAGCGCTTGTATTCAATGAGTCGTTGGACGAGTTCTTCCCTTGGATCGATCTCGTTGCCTTCGTCATCCAATGGTTTTCTTGGGAGAAGTAATTTGGCTTTTATCCTGCAAAGTGTAGCCGCTACCAAGATAAATTCACTAGCCAGGTCTATGTTCATCGACTCCATCTCCCTGATATAAGCAAGAAAGTCATTGGTGATTTTGGCGATAGGAATATCATGAATATCAAGCTCATCTCGCTCAATAAAGAAGAGTAAGAGGTCGAATGGACCTTCAAATTGCGGGAGCTTGATCGTATAGGTTTGGCTCATAAGTGGTAATCAGCTGGCAAAGATATATCGAAAACCGAGTGCTTTGCAAATTTTTTTCTACCAAAAATATACAAGTCCTTATCTTGCGCCCATGGCTAAGACTGGAAAACTATACCTTATACCCACGCCACTCGGAGAAGAGGGCTTGCAAGTACTGCCGCAATATTTGATCGATATCTTGCATCAGATCAAAGTATTGATTGCTGAACGAGCGAAAACGGCACGACATTTCCTCAAAGCAACTGGCTATCCACATCCTTTGCAGGAGATCACTTATTTTGAGCTAAACAAGCGAACTGACAAGGCAGAATTCGAGAGCTTTTTGGCGCCTGCACTGCAAGGACATGATATTGGCCTAGTATCAGAGGCCGGTTGTCCAGGTATAGCAGATCCGGGAGCCGACATCGTAGGATTGGCACATCGCAAGGGAATAGAGGTGGTTCCGATAGTTGGCCCCTCTTCCCTCTTACTGGCTTTGATGGCTTCTGGAATGAATGGGCAGTCTTTTTGTTTCCAAGGGTATTTATCTCCCAAAAAGCCAATACTCGCCAAGGAACTGCAAAGACTGGAGCAGTTGGCTAAAAAACAGGATCAGACCCAGCTTTTTATAGAAACACCCTATCGAAATATGGGCCTGATAGAAACTGCCATTCAAGCGTTACATCCTAGTACTCGTTTCTGTATTGCCGCTGATTTGACCTTGCCGACTCAGTATATTCGGACCCGCCAGATTCGGGACTGGAAAGTGGAGGGCTATCCAGACTTGCATAAACGACCCGCCATTTTTTTGATTTACCACAAATAGCAGCTTATGCGTGTAGTTATTCA
The DNA here is from genome assembly GCA_913060855.1 of uncultured Lewinella sp. Lineage (GTDB taxonomy): Bacteria > Bacteroidota > Bacteroidia > Chitinophagales > Saprospiraceae > DT-111. Next base: position 7,560 of record CAJXUM010000036.1, read on the forward strand.
GAGAGTAAGTGAAGCATCCGTTACGATCGATCAAGCGGTGAAATCTCAAATAGGAGCCGGTTTACTCATCCTGTTGGGGATTGAAGATGCCGATACACAAGAAGATATAGATTGGCTATGTAGAAAGATTAGTAATCTTCGAATCTTCAATGATGATGCAGGTGTAATGAATCAATCGGTTGTAGCGATCGGTGGAGAATTATTAGTTGTCAGTCAATTTACCTTGCAGGCTAGTACCAAAAAAGGGAATCGCCCTTCCTATATCAAGGCTTCAAAGCCAGACATTGCTATTCCTATGTATGAAAAATTTGTAGCTAGACTAGCAGAGATTTCCGGGCTGGCAGTGGGAACCGGCGAGTTTGGTGCCGACATGAAAGTCGCCTTACTAAATGACGGCCCTGTTACGATTATCATCGACTCGAAAGTCAAAGAGTAGCCACTACTTAATATTCTTCTGCTTGGCGGCATTTACAAACAAGCAATTACCAATGCCCGTATAACCTTTAAAGAGTGCGGCCCCTTCATGTTTTAAGATCTCATCTCGGAAGCCAATGATGCTCAAATCAGCATCTCTAGACTTTTCCTGTATAATGGTATGCGTGTCGATGGCTTGTTTCTTGGGGATGATTTCGATATTATTGGTAGAAATCGGGAGCTGACCCGCTTCCACCAGTGAATAAAGTCTTTTTCTTTCCTCCTCGCAGCTCTCCTCTGGGTAAATAGCGAAAATCTTTATTTGTCCACCTCTCCACTGTCGATGGCCGAGAATAATATACGCTAAGAGAATCATCAGACTGGCATTCTCATAATCATTGGAAGTGATCCAGATATGGATGCTCTTTTTTAAACCATACCCTCTTTCAGAACTACCTAGAATAATCACATCGAAATTGACTGATTTCACCAATTTGAAATTGTCGACTATATCAGCTAGGTTGACGGGAGATTGTTTTGAGAATTCTAATAGCAGTAAATTATTTTCAGTTCCGGATATTCCGGGCAACTGAATGACTTGTGCGATCGCAGAGGTATAGGAAGGACTAATAAGGGTATCGATATAGATATTACTCTTACTGGTTTCAGCCATCCGAATAAGTCGTTCCTTCGCAGTGCGTGCCTCCTGATCTGTGCTTTTGGATAAATAGCCCGTGATTTTGTGGATATAAGTTCCAAAACCGTACTTCTGAGAAATCCAGCGGAGAAGATCAAAAGCGGCTAAGCGATCAAAAGAGGATTCCGAAATACAAATAGCAGAGGGGCGCCAACTAGCGATTTTCTCCTTCTCTGCTTTCTGAAGAAACACCTGCAATTGACGGCTAATCTGAAAAATAACCCCCTGAAATATCACTGCAATATTCTGCTTGTCGGGATTGTAGAAGCTCACGATGAGGTAGATCGCGGTCATGAATAAAAGGGCGAGTATTGCATAACCCGGGTTCATCACGAATATAAGTCCAAAACAAGCTAGTGCACCAAACAAAGAGATGTACCAACGCGATTTGAAGGTGGGACGATAGGAAGGGTCTGCTGCAAAATGCTGAAGGAAAGAGATCAGACATAAAGATCCGTAGGTCACCATGAAAAAGATCGATATGATTTCTGCGACAAAGTCCAGTCCTCCCATCATTACAAAGACGAAGGCAATAGCAATAACAACGATCGTAGCATTGAATGGCTCATCACTCTTACCTCTACCTCGCGACAACCAGAAATTGAATTGGGTGGAAGGTAGTAATCGATCCCTAGCAATAGCCTGCAGTGTTCTTGGGGCCACCAAAATAGATCCAATAGCTGAAGAAATAGTAGCAGCTGCTAAACCAAGAGGAATCAACCACCAGCCCTGCCAAGCAATATCTGCCATGACAAGATTGTCTGTATTGGCCAAGTCTGCGGGACTGGCAGAGACGGTTAGTTTATAGGCAATGAAGATATAGACAATCATGCCGGAAACCGTTCCGGCTAAAGTTCCCAAAGGAATGGATCGACTCGGATTTCTTAAATCCCCAGAAAGCCCAACACCTGCTGTCATCCCCGTAAAAGCAGGAAAAATAATAGCAAATATCGTGAAAAAGCCAATCGGTAGAAGGGGTTGAGTCGGCTTTGACTCATTATTCTCCGATGTATTATCTATGGATAAATCTTGTTCCGTCCAGGTTTTAGTAGTCGCAGCATTATCCCCATAGGCATCGGAATTATAGACGGTAGCAAAAGGGTCCAATGTATTCTCCTTTCCATAATCGGTCTGGCCAATGAAAAAAGCCGCTAAAGATAGAAATAAGGTAGCTACCACCACATAAAGTGCTTTGACACCCAGGTCGGCCCCTTTGGTGAGCACAATAGCTGTCAATACCAATAGAGCCGGAATACTAACGGTTTGTTTCTTATCAATGAGCCAACTCAGTATTGGATGCAGGTCATAATGCATTTTGATATACTCAAAGGCAGAACCAAAAGCCTCCGCAAAAGCGATGATATAAAAAGCAACACTGATAGCTTGTGAAAAAAATAGGGCAATACCAATCGATGAGCCGATCACGAGACCAAACGAACGAGAGATAATATAGTATTCTCCTCCTCCCTCTACTTTCTGGTTGGTAGCTAGCTCGGCGATGGCCATAGCGGTGGGAATCGTTACGGCATGACCAATGAGAATGATGGCAATCGTACCAATAAAACCCACTGAACCTACAGCAAAACCAAAACGGAGGAACATTACGGCGCCTAGAATGGTTGATATAGCCGTAAAGAATACCGGGGCGGTTCCAAATTTTTCCAATTTTTTCATGTGATATCCCACTTAGTGGTGATGATATGAAAGAATGCTAACACAGCACCCTGGGGGCTCTCAAAGGAGAGTGTTTTTCATCACTGCTTAATTTGACAAGGTATAAAAGTTTTACCTTTTTCGGTTATGCCAACTACAGAATGAACGGAGATATGCTAATAATGGCCTGTTTCTTTTAGCCAGCGGTTGCCAATTCATCCCTTCAGGGACATAAAATTCATCAGATGACTCCATTTTATATGTATTTATGACTCTATTACCTATTTTTGCGCTCGTTAGCGATCGATGGAATTTTTAGAACTATCGATTGTACTGCGAGCTGTTAAAAAAATTGAACAAAATGTATCGATCACACACCTGTGGAGAGTTGCGGATGCAACATGTAGGACAAGAAATATTGCTAAGTGGCTGGGTGCAAGCTAGCCGCGATTTTGGAGGAATGACTTTTATTGATTTGCGAGACCGGTATGGCATTACGCAGTTAGTGTTTGATATGGAGGACGATGATGCTTTGTGCACACAGGCACGAAAGCTGGGTCGAGAGTTTGTGGTGAGAGTGAAAGGACTCGTTAGAGAGCGAACGAATAAAAACCCGAATCGGGCGACAGGAGATATCGAGATCGAGGCTAAAAGCTTGGAAGTATTGAATGCATCGAAAGTACCTCCTTTTACGATTGAAGAAGAAACGGATGGAGGGGACGACCTCCGTATGAAATACCGCTATTTGGACCTTCGAAGAGGTCCTGTACAGCAGAACATCATATTCCGCAGTAAATTGGCTTTGGCCACACGCCGGCACTTGGGCGATAACGGCTTCATTGAGGTAGAAACTCCTTTCCTCATTAAAAGTACACCAGAAGGTGCTCGTGACTTTGTGGTGCCTAGCCGAATGAATGGCGGACAATTTTATGCGCTCCCTCAATCTCCCCAGACTTTCAAGCAATTGTTGATGGTTTCGGGTTTTGATAAGTATTTCCAGATTGTGAAGTGCTTCCGTGATGAGGATTTGCGAGCGGATCGTCAGCCGGAGTTTACGCAGATTGACTGCGAGATGTCTTATGTCACGCAGGAGGAAATATTACAGACTTTCGAGGGCTTAACGAAGTATCTTTTCAAGGAAACGATTGGTGTAGAATTAGCTGATTTTCCTCGAATGGACTATGATGAGGCCATGCGTCGCTTTGGCTCCGATAAGCCGGATATGCGTTTTGGAATGGAATTCGTTGAGCTAAATGAGGTGGCACAAGGACAAGGTTTTGTGGTGTTTGATAATGCGGAATTAGTAGTTGGTATCTGTGCAGAAGGACAGGCCGTACTTAGCAATAAGCAAATTAAGGAACTGACCAGTTGGGTGCAACGTCCACAGATTGGTGCCAAAGGTTTGGCTTATATCAAGATCAATGAAGATGGAAGTATCAAATCTTCTATCGGTAAGTTCTTTACGGAAGAAGTCTTGCAAGGCTGGGCCGAAAAGTTTGGCGCCAAGAAAGGAGATATGATCCTGATTTTGGCAGGGGAGGCAGAGAAGACCCGCAAGCAACTCAATGAGCTTCGACTTGAAATGGGACGCCGATTAGGGTTGATGAAGGAAGGCGACTTTAAGCCGTTATGGGTAGTTGATTTCCCTTTATTGGAATGGGATGAGGACAATGACCGATTCCACGCGATGCACCACCCCTTTACTGCACCTAAGAAAGAAGATGTAGAGCGAATGTTGACGGGAGATCATGAAACCATGAAGAGTCTACGAGCAGATGCTTACGATTTGGTGATCAATGGCTCTGAAATTGGCGGTGGATCTATCCGTATTCATGACCGGACATTACAAGAGAGAAACTTCAAATTACTAGGTTTTACGCCTGAAGAAGCAGAGGAGCAATTCGGTTTCTTGATGGGCGCCTTTGAATATGGCGCACCCCCTCATGGTGGCATTGCCTTTGGTTTTGACCGACTATGTGCAGTCATAAATGGCCAAGCTAGTATTCGCGATTTCATTGCTTTTCCGAAAAACAACCAGGGCCGTGATATGATGATTGATGCGCCTTCAGCGGTAGACGAGACGCAATTGAATGAATTACAGATTCAATTGGATTTGAAAGGATAAGGAGCAAGGAAGGGTTGCGGTCGGAGACCGGCAACCAGCGGCAATAAACTCTATAAGTAATTCATTACCAGCGGCCAGTATTAGTATTAAGGGTGGTCGCTGGTGATGAGCTGCTTCACGGTTTGGCGGTGATTTCGGCCGAGCGTGAGTGAGGTGCCATTTTGCATCTTGAGTTGATTGCCTTCCAGGTAGTGAACAAATTTTTTGTTGACGATAAAGGACTTATGAATTCGGATGAACTGCTGATTAGGCAGCATCTCTTCAAAGCTTACCAATGTCCTAGGCGTTAAATGATACTCGTTTTCCATCCAAACCTTCACATAGTTACCGTGACTTTCCAAGTAGTAAATGTCCGTTATATTGATCTGGATAAATCGCTTGTCTGATTTAATAAAAAGTTGTTGAACTGCCGCCGCAGAACTAGCTGGTGTAGGGTTTTCTATCTTGGTATTTTTTAGTTGATGTAACTCGATGGCTTTAAGTGCGGCTTTGAGGAAGCGATCAAACCGAAAGGGCTTCAACAGATAGTCGATCACATCTAAATCGAAACTCTCCAAAGCATATTTTTCATAAGCGGAAGTGATAATTACGAGTGGCTTCTGATCCAAAATCCGAAGAAAGTCCAATCCTTTCAATTTGGGCATTTGGATATCGAGAAAAAGGAGGTCGACCGTATTATGCTTAAGGAAATCAAGGGCATCAATGGCCAAAAAGGACTGTCCAACGATGGTCAAGCCCGGCACATCTTTCGCGAAGCGCAAAATCACATCATGAGCCAATGGCTCGTCATCTACAATTAATGCCTTCAAGTTGCTGTCTTCCATATGGCTAGGTTTGCGATGAAGATATCCCCTTCTTCAAAGATATTCAACTCATGCTGCTCGGGGAAGCGTAAACTTAATCGTCTTCTCAGGTTATCTAAACCAATACCCCTTTCTCCTGACTCTGGCGGGTCAAAAGAGTTTTTACAGGAAAAAGATAAATGATTGCCTTGTTGTTGCAGTCGTATATGCAGGAAACATTCCCGTTCTGCGGGTTCTATGCCATGCTTAAACGCATTTTCAATCAAGATAATAAGTAACAAGGGAGGAATCAAAAAATGATCATCTTCCACTTCATGCTCGAAGACGAGATCAAAGGATTTATGCAATCGAATCTGCTGTAGCTGAATGTAATCTTCTATGTATTTGATCTCCTCGCTCAGTAATACCTCCTTTTCTTTGCCCTTATATATCACGTAGCGCATGAGTTCTGATAACTGCACGATCACATCTGGCGTCTGATCAGATTTGGCTAAACTGAGTGAGTAAAGGTTATTAAGGGTATTAAAAAAGAAGTGTGGATTGATTTGTTGTTTGAGCAAGCCTAGTTCGCTTTCAACCTGTTGCTTCTCCAGCTTTGTAATCTCATTATTTTGGCTAAACCACTGTAAGGCCACAATGACGGGTAAGCTAATGAGGATGACAATGAAAGGGAGTAGGGCGTTCAATTCAGTAAAAACGGTTAAACTTTGATTAGGCATCAAGCTACTTGTCTGCTGGATCATGGGTAAACTCACCAGGAGTTGAGCTAGAAGCGGAAAGAATAGGGCGATACTACCGCCTACTCCTATTCCATAGATTAGCAAGCCTCTTTTTTTCAATAAAGTAGGGATGAGCAGTTTATTATTCAGGACATAAAAAAAGTAGAGGGATAAGTAAACCAGCATGAACTGAATGGCATAAGCTACCACTAGGAAAAAGTGCTGTATTACTTCGCCCAACTCAATACTGGGCATAATCCTGTCTCTTATACACATCTCCGAGCCCACGAGACCGAGGCTGATCTCG
>CAJXUM010000037.1 GCA_913060855.1 uncultured Lewinella sp.
ACGAGATCAGCCTCGGTCTCGTGGGCTCGGAGATGTGTATAAGAGACAGGGTTCCCACTTCCCAAAGTCCAACTGGGGTTTGTCCTAGGTAACTGGCATGAAATTGTGCCAACCAGGCCAAACACTCAGTTATTTCTTCCCATGTGACAGCTCGCTTGCGTAAGGGATAGCCCGCTTGATCCAAATCCTCCAGCACCATTAGTACCTCATCATTTTGCGTTTCCAAGGCTAGGCATTGCGGCAGACGAGCAGCGCTGCTTTTGCTGTAGGTATCATACCAGGTAGCTTCTACTTGGTAGGACTTAAGCTTTCGTTGATGTCCGAGATCCGTGTTCCATCCGCGGGGATGATTTTTCTGTTTGGGCAACTGAACGTGCTTTATGACTACACTTTCCACAGCAGCATTCTCCAATCCAATTCGCATGATTTTCCCGTACCCACTCCACAATTCCTGTATCATCTCTTTTTCAAACAAAGCAGAAGCTCCTGTTCTCTGTAGAATGATCGATCTAAAATATTCATTCATAAGGCCCCAAAGGTAATAAAATGGGAAACGCATGTCCGGTAAGGCCAGTGAATTTGGGCCTAAAATGTCATCTTTTGCTCCAAGAGTGCTGCCCAAACATGCACTAAGACTCATACACCCATTTGCCATTCACCATCGTTCGCTGAATTTTAATGTCAATAATTGTCGAAGGATCAACTGTCTCAGGGTCCTCTTCCAGTACGACAAGATCAGCGAGTTTACCCACCTCAAGTGATCCCTTGATGTTTTCCTCATAGGAGGCATAAGCACCGTTGATCGTACCTACTTTTAAGGCTTCAGCAACAGTTATTCGCTGGCTTGCACCCCAAACATTGCCATTCATATCCGTTCTTGTCACCGAAGATTGGAGCGCCATCATTGGTTCAAAGGGTCCCGGAGGGTAATCAGAAGTTTGAGTAACGTTGATTCCCGCATCCAGAAAGCTACGCACAGCAAACATATTTTCAAGTCGTTCTTTTCCATATGCGGCCATTTTCTCACCATGGAAATACACATAAGTGGAGAATGGATTGGGAATTGCGTTTATGGCCTTTATTCTTCTAATAAGATCTTCATTTATCACTGTGCAGTGCTCAAGTCTGAACCTGGGATCAGTTCTCGGGTTTTCTCGTTGCAATCGTTCATACACTTTAAGTGCTTTGTCTATTCCGACATCGCCATTTGCGTGTATCCCAATTTGCCAATTGGCCGCATGTGCTTTACTAGCATAGGAATACAGCTCATCCTCGTCCATCACTATGATCCCAAAGTAGTCGGGTCTATCTGAATAGGATTGAGATAGTCGGGCGGTCCGCTCAGAAATTGACCCATCGCAGGTAAGCTTCATCCCTCCAATTCTGATCCAATCATTTCCATCCCCAGTTTTAGCTCCTTGCTCGATCATTTCATCAATGGCATAGTAGCCCATCATGCAATAAACTCTTGCCGACAACTCATTGGCACCATATGCCGATCTATAAGCTTTCAAGTCATCTATACTGCCATAGGCATCTGTAACAGAGGTAACACCTGTTTTTGCCATCATTTGAGTAATTAGCTTTACCCCTTCCTGTCTATCGGCATCAGTAAACTCATCTGTAATCAAGCGTCCAATCAGGTTTGTAGCCTTCTCTTGGAGTAAGCCTGTTGCCTCTCCATCTTCTCTAACAATATGCCCGCCTTCCGGATTGGGTGTGTCCTTGTTGATTCCAGCTAATTCAAGTGCCTTAGAGTTAACATAAGCGGTATGTCCTCCCCGGTGAGTTATGATTACCGGGTGATCTGGTGATACCTCATCCAAATCATATCTGTTGATATACCTACCTTCTGATGTTTTGGTATCGTCATACTTAAAGCCTCTTACCCATTCGCCAGGCGCTTTCTTTTTAGTCTCCTCATGTATTAGCTTCTTGATAGCTTCTATTGATCTCAGGTCACAATCAGCCATGCGTAAATGCCTTAATCCTGAGGAAGCAGGGTGAGAATGAGCATCAATAAATCCAGGTGTAATTGTTTTACCCCCAATATCTAAATTACGGGTCTTTGAACCAGCCAAATTTAGAATATCTCCATTCATCCCAACTGCCACAATCTCTCCATTGCTGATGGCAATAGCTTCGGCTTTGGGAAACTTTGGATTTGACGTATAAATGTTTGCATTGTGCAAAATAAGCTCAGGGCTTGAGGTTGAACAGGAATTTAATACCATGAGTCCCATGGAGCCCATTCCTAGAGTCTGAACAAACTGTCTCCTATCTATATTCTTCATCATAATTTATAGCATTATTTATTAGTACAAATTGAAGATAAGGTTTCAAATATAGATAGTAGCATCCTGAGCGCATGTTTCATAGCCATTTTTGTGTGGTGTTTTTATTTTAGTTCTATTAGGATATTTTTAAGTGAATTAGTAGAATCAATAGATATACTCTTCGCTAGCGTAAAGTATTTATTTATGTCATCAAATTTTTCCTCTTTTACAGCTTCTTCTATTTTAACTAAGGTATTTTTTAATGCTGAAATTCCCATAAAATCGGATTGTGGTTTTAAGGAATGTGCATTGATACGTAATTGTTCCCAATCTTCATTTTCAAGATTACGCTGCATTTCCTCAAAAGTTTTTGGAGCAACATCTATATACAATGAAATATAGCGCTTCATTTTTTTTGAATCGCCTTTTGTAAATTTTCCTAAAAAACGTAAATCGACCATCTATACAATTGCTTTTATCAGTTGATAAATTTCTTCGAAGGCCTCTTGTCCTTTAATAACATAATGTACAGCACCATACATGATCGATGGAGAAGCTGTTACATAGCTTTTCTGACTCGATAACATAATGACGGGTAAGGCTTTATTTTGCTTTTTGATTTCCTGTAAGATATCAATCCCATTTGCTGCGTCTTTCTCTCTTGAGTTTAAATAGTAATCTAAAACTATGGTATCTGGATTTTCGTGCAAACTTTCCAAGCAAGCCTCTCCAGTTGGAAACGACTTAATAGTGAATCCAGCGTATTGTTGGGTTAGATAATCTGAAAGCATTTCCGATAGTAAGGGTTCATCATCTACGATAAACACGGTCGGACTTGGGTTATTCATGCGTTTTCATTTTTAGTTTATATATTTTTTGCAATAATTCTTCTGTATCAAAAGGCTTTCCGATAAAGTCATTCATCACGGGCATTTGTACATCCATCAAAATAATATCAAAATCATTATGCGTTACTTTTTCTAGTGCAATGACGCCATGTTCTGCGACTTCAACTTCCACTCCCGCTATTGCATCTTCCAATTCTTCCTGCGCTACTACTGCATTAAATTGATTGTCTTCCACCAATAAAATTCTGATGCCTTTTAACCTACTTGCTATATGGGCATCAACCAAAGGTGTTACTTCTACTTCGACAGCATCTTGTGCTAGTTCATAAGGGATGGTAAAATAAAACTGACTGCCTTTTCCTTTTTGGCTTTCTGCCCAAATTTTTCCGCCTTGAAGTTCCACTAGTTTTTTGGAAATACTTAAATCCAAACCTGTTCCTCCGAATTTTCGAGTCGTATCGGAATAAGCTTGCTCAAAAGAGTCAAATATTTTCCCTAGTCGATCTTCTCCGATTCCAACTCCCGTATCTGACACACAAAAGTGTGCCAGTGCTTTATTTCCATCTTCCTGAATTTCGGTTTTGAGTTGAATGGTGACAACTCCTTTCTCTGTAAATTTAATGGCGTTGCCCACTAAATTTAAGATGATTTGATGGAGTCTAGTAGGATCTCCTTGAACAGTATTAAGCGTACTTTCTACGATATTAGTTTGTATGATCAGCCCCTTTTCTTCGGCCTTGAATTGGGAAATAATATTTACATTCTGAATGACTTCTTGGAGGGAAAAAGGAATGATTTCCAAATCAACTTTTCCAGCTGAAAGGTTCCGAATAGCATAGGTTGCTTCCTCTTATCAGCATAAAGTCTATTGAATACCCCCAAGATATAGGTATCAGAAGAATAGCTGTCCTTATATTTATCCAATGGTAGGTTGAATGATCAAACGGTTGAGGTTATTTCTATAGTAGGTGCTGCATATACCTGGGCAGGCATGCGCGCTACTCATAAATTGAACAAGGAAGGTAGTACATTCACAATGTCAGATATCCCATTAAATAGGATTAATACGACCTAAGCATCGGCCTGGTTAAACAGGTGGGGCCGCCGCCGCCTTTTACGCTTATCTCTGTCCCTTTATAAGCGGTCACTTCACATCCCGCCTTGATCAGCGCGTTTTTAGTTTTGGGATTTCCATCTACCAGAATACATTTCTTGGGCGCAATGGCTAATACATTACAGCCCATAGACTCAAATTCCTCTTCTGGAACTTCAACGAACTTATACCCCCTCTGAATCAGTTCATTCCTAAATTTAATCGGCATTAAAGGCGAATAAACAACCGCTAAATCTTCAGCTACTGGGCTGAAAATGGACATTAAATGAAACACATCCTGCTGCCCTTTATAATGGGGCAATTCTGCTACGATGATTTCAACGCCATGTGGTTCGAGTAGTTCTTTTATTTGTGCGATGCCTTCAGGGTTTGTTCTATAGGAATGTCCAATAGCTAGTGATTTTTCATCTAGCCAAGCCACATCTCCTCCCTCAACGGTTCCTGGAGCTTTGATCTCACCAAGAATTGGAATATCAAGTTCCATAAATGCTTGCTTATGGCTCTCCGGTTCATTTATTCTTCCAGACTTCCCCATATTACAAATTATCATTCCAAAATCCGTAGCAATAGAGGCATCTCGGCAATAGATAGCATCCAGCGTAAGCTTCTCATCGAAAGGGAAATGGTGCTTTCTTACGCCCTTGTTGCTGATGCTTTCTTCGAAAACAGCATACTCCGCTAGCGAAATATCAAAATCTGGTTGTGACAAATAATTTAACCCGAGCCATTGTTCTCTTAATTGACGCTCTGATACAAAAGCATGCTCTACTGGCTTAATAAAAATCGATTCTATTTTTAAATACTCTGAATGATGGGTAGTCCTCATAATTTTATATTCTGCTTTATTGCTGGTAAGAGGCCCTATATTTGAAAGAGGTTCTCTCGTTTTAATAGCGCTTATTCTTTGTTACGTACTTTTTTACTTTTGTTAAGTCAGCGATACAGGATAAGCTAAATGACGTGTAACTATAATCATTAACGCCTTGCTGAAATCCTAATTCATAATTTAACATGGAATCGAATTTACTTCTGAATATTAGTCGATAAACCATTGGTCTATCACCATTTCCGAGGTATCCATAATATCCTCCAAAAGAGTTATTAATTTCTAAGGCTGGAAAAACAAAATCAACCCCAAGGCCATATAAAACAGCATCATTCTGAAATTGACTATTTCCATGAAGCTGCCAAACGTAAAACCCTAGCATGGCATGAGGTTTAATAAATTTCGTTTTTTGCTCATTTAAATTAAATGTTTTTCCAAATGATAGGTCAAAAAAATAACCAGGAGCATCTGTATACCTAGCATCCGACAATTTGGAGCCAGATGCTGTTTTCAGGTTAATCGTAAGGGATATGTCTGGCATTTTTTCGTTATTCTCAACGAGCTGAATGTAAGTGCCAATATAAAAGTCACCAACAACAAGTCCTTCTCCACTTATGTTGCGTGCTCTTCTGATATCTCTTGTTAAAGTATCCATTCTATAATGCTCAATGGGTACCAGTTTAACATTTAAACCCACTCTAGGACTAAATAAGGGAAGATAAAGTTCTGTATGAAGGTTTTCCGTTTTATCGCCTTTGCTTATGTGCTTATCTAAGCCAAATTTAAAATACGCGTTTTGTGGTATTGTTCCATTCTTGATAGTCGGTACCGTTAATGCATTAGGCCCCATAAACGCTGGTGAAGTAATAATATAGTCGTGCCAAGGCGTAACTCCATCCCAATTATGTTTGTCATTCCACCATTGATAGTCTTGAGCAAAACAAAAAACCACCTGAAGCATCAATATAATCCATACTAGACATGCTTTTTCTGCTGTGTTCATTGAAGTTGTTTAAGCATGTGTGTGTTATCTGAAAAAACAGTACATAACGTTTAGCTAAGCTACATTTTAATGCCGTTTAGGTTTCGTTGTACAAGCTTTATTTATACGGGGGAGGCATTACCATACAAGAATCACGTCCCGTCGACCAAGAACGCCCGGCATCACCCAAGTGCCAGATACAGGCAACCCATTTTCGTAATTCTCAGTAAGTGGATTGCTGCTACAATGCAAAATTTGGTATTCTTCCTGTGCTAAAACCGAAGCTGCTGCAAGTTCATTTTGTTCCTCAACTGTTAGTTTTGTACAATTATTGGAGATGAATTGTCTCATCACAATTAGTAATTCAGATTGAGAAACCATAAAGCTTGTATCTGCTGGGTAGCAGGGTTGTTCAATGTTTGCAAATGTTGAATAAATCCGGTTCATTTGATCCGTGCTGGTCTGTAAAGTGTTTAGGGCGTCAAAAGCGGATTGTTGCGCTGGAGTCAGTTCTGACACCGTGTTAACCGGGTAGCTTGCATCACTTAATGGCAGCTTTTTATCCGTTCCTTCTTGAGCTGGGGAGCAGGATAGTATTAGAAAGGGAAGAACTGATAATATTATAGATTTCTTGATTACTTGTCGCATCTTTTGTTTTATTTTCAAATGTTGTTCAAGGGTCCCGATATGCGGCGTGGCCGACCTATCGATTGTGTGTGCCGTATCTATTATTCTATTTCACTATCTGACCCAACTGGTATAATTTTAATGCCACTTTTTCTCATAAGTTCACTAGCGTTAAAGTCATGACATATACCTGGATCAAGTTTATAGCTGAAAAGCATTGAATGATCTTTAATCTCACTATTAAAACTATAATTTGTAACTAACCCTTTATTTCCCGATAGTTTTGCAAGTTCAATATCGTGTGTGGCAATAATTCCTGACGTTTGGAGCTTACTTATTTGATTAATCAATGAAAAACCTCCTTTATGCCGATCTTCTGAGTTTGTTCCCTTAAACATCTCATCTAAAAGAAAAAATACATTGTGGTTATCAATTATCAGTTTTAGCATTTTTCCTATCCTATCTAATTCTGCATAAAAAGAAGAAAATCCTGCCTGCAAGTTATCTTGGGTTCTCATACTCGAATATAATTTCAGGTTCGAAACCTCTCCATTTTTTGCACAACAAGGGGCGCCAGCCAATGATAAAACGATGTTAACACCTACCGTTCTTAAAAAGGTACTTTTCCCTCCCATATTAGACCCTGTTATCAAGACCACATCACCTTGTCCTGCTGAGTGAAAATCATTACAAACCCGTTTATTGGGATTTATTAGGGGATGTCCTAGCCACTCAAAATGGACGTAGTTGTTTTTTTCTGTTATCTCTGGAAAGGTATAGGATGGATTTGAATAGCAAAACCCGGCAAAGCTATTTATTACTTCAAACTCACTTACTATATTAGACCATTGTTTTAAAAACGCTTTATTCTTTGATTTCCATTTTTCTGTACCGAGAATCAAGTATATATCTATTAGTAGGAATTGGTTTAACAGCGAATAATAAGCATTTCCATTAATGGGTTGCCCTTTTACACTTCTTTGGTGTGAGAAATCCAATATTCTACATATGCGCTCAATTTCATTGCATGCTGAATATTCGCCATGTATCAATATGGATTGTAATTCGTTTAATTTTTTTGACTTGAAACTTTCACTTTCAATTTTTTTGATCAGTGCCTGATAAGCTCTTAACGTTTTAAGGTTCTTAGATGAGGTTTCAACGATATCCTCCGCTAGAGGATCCACCCTTTTTAAAATTAAAGCGGTGATCAGCAAAACTAAAACCATGAGAGATAAATAAATAATCCAGTTTAGTGATTCCAAGCTAATAAAAAAGAAGTAAGAGGCAAGCAAAAACAGAACCGGAAGGATGATTGCCACTGCTATATATATTCGTCGATGTTTGGATAAAACCACCGGTGCTTCTACCCAATCTAACAATTTGTGGTAATCACTTTTTTTGCTTTGAAAGTGCATGCCTGACGCCTGAAAATCTTGCCTCCAATCCAATTTTGGAGATAATTCTTTTATGGCTTCTTGCCGGTCCTGTATTTCAGCATTAGGGGCGGGTTCAGATAGCCATTCTGATAAGCGTATCGTACCTGACTCCGTAGTTGTTCTATTCACTAATTGATAAATGGAATGCTGTCCGAAAATATCTAAATCAGATGTGTATGGGTGATTGGGATTAACAAACTTATCTCCGGTATCAAATCCATCCAGCTTACATTCTTCTCTTAGAATTTCGGATTCATTTATGCTTTTCAAAAATGACGCCTGTTTTAGCAAGTAAGCTATTTTATTATAATGCGTAATAACTACAGCAAAACATATTATTGAAATAATAAGAGCAATAAAAAAAGGATTAAATAATTTGTTGCTAATCAAGTATATAAGAATGATACCCGAAATGACAAAAATAAATAACCTAAGATATGAGATACGTTTTAACACCTCACTTAGCTTAAGTAATTTGGCCTCGTTCACTTTTATCTTTTCTCTGTAAATTTCCATTCTTTTCGATTTAAAATACGGTAACAGCTAATCTTCCACATGCTCCAAGGGCTTGTAAAGCACCGTACGCCCTATTTACTATATATAGTGCTATGTATTATTTTTTTTTGGTTATTCACTTCTATTTTCGTTAAATCTCAAAAGGTTTCCGAAAGGGTCTTCAATTTCCAATTGTTTAGTGTTCCAATTAGTTGTTAAAATACCTGGAATTAAATTCTCGTTTTTAGTATTCAAGATGTTTTTCCGGAAGTTTTCTATCCCCTTTGTCTCAACAAAAACGATAACACCAGTTTGAAATCTTATGTTCTCAGAAAGATGAAGTACTAATCCGTTTTTGGATATTTGCATATAGACGGGTTCCGTTTCACCAAATCTATGCTCCCAATCAATGTTAAATCCAAGCAAGCCAACATAAAATGCGATTGCTTTTTCATAATCCGTAATTCGAAAGGTTGGTATTCCTTTGAATTTGTATTCTTCCATTTTTTCGTTTTTTACCGTTGCCCCTAAGGTTTCGTGCATGCAAAATGCCCCAAGATTATATTTCCAATTGCAAACAATAGACTGACAATAGCTACCTCAAACCATAATGTGTCGATTGTCCACATAAGTTAGATTGTTATTTACTGAGTTATTTCATTCATTTTTAGCATGTCTTATTCCTTTCAATTTGGTTCTACCTAGGGTTAATTTTTCTTATTTGCTCACAACGCCTAGGCCATACGACGGGTGCCCGCTTAGGGCAAATGATCGCTATCACCTTTGTTAGCGGGTGTTCTTTATCACTCCTCTCCTTCTAAAGGCTTCCACCTTGCTTAATGACAGTCCGATTCACCCGCCTAGCAAGTTATCGATAATCACAGGAAATGCAAAATGTTAGGGTAAGTGATCGAGACAGGATGAGATTTCGACTTGCCTGGAAGACCAAGAGGTCTCGGTAAAAACGACAGTACCAAGCCTAAGCTTTCATTGGGCCGCAGCACTAAGAGAGCTTTCTATGGATTAGCTTTATTAATTGATGCCCGCTAACATTTCGTGTATGTAGTCGTATTTTTTTCAATCTAACTTTCGGGATAAGAAATTTGACCGCAAGGAATGATAGTGCAGCCCCCAACAAAGTTAAGTTTAAGCCCTAGTGCTACCTCAGGATTTGATGATGGATCTTCTTTCATATTCCAATCACAGGTCGGAAAAACACCTCCATTGCTATGCGCGAATAATTCATTTGGAACGACACTCCAAGTTTCCCCTGGCTTTGGATATAGTGTTCCAATCGCAAGAACAAGTTTTTCTCCGGGTTCAACGGTTTCATTTAATGAGGGCTTATCGATGAAGTTCGGCAATTTATCAAATAGGATTTTAAATTGGCTATCTGTAGTTCGATCTGCTGCCCATTCTTTTGGCAATGGGAATACTTTGAATTGCTCATCACCATAAGCACTTGGATAATCGTATTCCTTTGAGAAAGCTATTTGAACTTGAATTGGAATTGTCCTGCCATTAGTAATAGTAATGGGATTAACTCTAAGATTGTAATTAGTTCCCAGCGAGTCTGTGTATCCTGATCCCCTGTAACCGCCATGGTCAATCAGAAGTCTACTTTTCGCCTCCAGTTGTTGGTTCTCACCTTTCTCAAGCTGTAGTACATCTTTCGTTGTTCGCTGAGCGCAGGAGTAAATAATAAGCCCCATTAAAAGCCCAACTATAATTCTACATTTCATCCTTCTATCCATCATCAATTTACCTTTTTGAATTCGCCTTCATTAGGAGCCTTCAGGATGATAGCATTAGGGTCTCTGGTGTCGAACACAACGTATAATCCTCTACCAAGGTAAACGAACTCATTGTTGGAAATTGGAACAAGTTTAATGGTGTTGTCCCGATCCTTATAGGTCCGCAGCAATTCCCCGTTCTTTACTGCATATAGAATTTTCTTATCGGTACCAGAAGTCGATATGTATTCGCCCGCCAATAATTTCAGATGATCAATGGGAACTTTAAAATGGATATCGGCTGTGGATTCACCTAAACGCTTCAGCACCTTAATACCATTATCGTTTTCCGGATTCAACTGGATGGAATGCTTGTAGTTTTCAACGGCTTCCTCCCTGTCTCCATTTGCTAGAAGAGCCTCCGCGTAACTATCGTATGCATTATAGGCATAAGGAAATGCGTCAATATTCAATTTGAAAATGGTGACCGCATTTTCGTATTCCTTTTTAGCCAAGTAGTGGTAGCCCAGTTCGTTCAATTGGCTTTCCGAGAAATCGTAATCATCAGCTTGCTCTTGCTTTAGGGTGGCGTAGGCCGTGGCGATATCCTCCATGCCTTTTTCATCAATGATCTGGTACAATTTATTGGCGATCGATGGCATTGGCCAGCAGTCGTTCACGCTTGATTCGGTGGATGTCCAGTTCATCAATGCGCAAAACATGGGATTGCATAGGTTGCCTCCAGCGCCTCCGTTGGTTAGTATGATGAAGCCAGTTTGGGTCGCGGCATCAATTCTGAAACTGGCCTCCCAACCGATATTAGAGCCACTATGACCAATAAATACACGTGAATCATTCATGTGAACAGATTGATATCCCAATCCATATTTCCAACCTCCTATTGTTGAATTAGGTGCCGGCTCCATCATTTGTCGAACGGTTTCAACGGGTAGCACCGAGTTATATTTTTGATGGTCTTTGTGCTGAGGGAGACTGGCAAATGCAAAGCGTATAAAGTCCTCCAGAGTGGTTTGAAATCCTGCCGCGGCTTGAACTGTGAATAGTTCAAAGTCAGTCGGTTTACCGAATCTATCGTAAGGAGTCGCAGATTGGGCTAAGATTTCTTCATCAATTTTGAAGCTGCTATTGGTCATGCCGAGTGGGTCAATAATATGAGATTGCATGAAATCTTCAAATTTTTGCCCGCTCACTTCTTCAATGATTAATTGAAGAAGTCCGAAGCCTCCGCCCGAATACTCCCATTGGGTTCCAGGTTCCCGGATAATTTCAACTGGTCCCAGTCCATCGTTTTTACCACTCAACCATGCTTCAATGGTCGGTAGATTGTCATAGGAAAGCCCGGCGGATACGCTGGGTAAGGATAAGCCTGCCGTGTGACTCAATAGTCTTCGGATCGTAACTTCATCTGAATCAAACTCCGATGCTGGTAAATGCCATCTGGTCAAATATTTTTCGACCGGGCTGTCTAGGTCGATCTTTCCTTCATGCACCAATTTCATTACCCCCCAAGCAGCCACCGGTTTCGAGATGGATCCAACATTAAAGCCGGTTTGCAGGTCAACTTTCACTCCTTTTTCAATATCGGCAAAACCATAGCCCTTTTGTAAAACAATTTTACCGTTTTCTATGATAGCAAGGGCCGCCCCAGGAATGGAAAAGTCCTCGAGTATTTGCGGTATTTTTTTGTCTATGTCTTCGACAAATTGCTCAACACTATTCGGTTTTTCTTGGGCATCTAGCGCTGTAGGAACCAGAAAAACAACCAGAAACATTAGATTTTTAAGCATTCAATTTACGGTTTGATTGTTTAATAGATCACCGCCAACTTTTGGTACAAAGCAGCGTGATGACTAATCATCATTTCAAAACTACTGGTAGTTTTAAGAATGTGAGCGCTCAATTGTAAACAAAATGTAAAACATTGTAAAGGCTTTTACAAGGCTGTTTCTATGCTGTTCTATTATGATCACTAATGCTTCGCACAGCTGCAAGTCGACGCTTAGGAGACTTGGCAGATATACATTGCTTTTGCCGGTCTTTATTTCAAATTATATCGTTTTTTTTGTTCAAGTACCATTTTTTCCCATTCTGATATAACGAAGTTGTTTAAAAATGATTGATTGGCTGCAATTCGAGAGAACAAGAACCTGAAAACAGCTTTTTATTTTCCCGATAGTCATCGGGATAGCGCTGCTATGCTGCAATAAAAACCAGTTCCCAGAACCTTATTCCTTCAAATTTCGCCTCAAAAAATCATTCTTAAACAACTTCAGTGCAAGGATAAATCAGAACAGATGGAAAAGCTACTTTTTAGCGGACAATGGTGTACGGATACGGTTGACGGACGAGAAAAATAGGGAGCCCTACCGCCAAATCAGTGCTAAGGTATATGCAGGAACTACTTGATATAGTAGTAGGGGAGGCAAAGATCGTTTAGGGCATGTCGTTCAAAAAGGTAAAAGCTGTGACTCAAAACAGAAAGATCAAAGATTGAGCGGGATTCTCCCCGCTGAATGTTACATTGGAACGGAAACCTGTTTTTAGTCAATAGATGTTCGACTTCTCGGGTTTAATAATGGAAGGGAAGCATAAATATATTGTACAATAACACCTACACCAGCGCCATGATAAAATGTATGAATACTCTCCTCTCGGTTTTGCTTTGTGTCAGTCTTCTTAACAGTCAGGATCAAGATTATTATCCTCCATCGCCAGTGCCTGACCGAATTATGCTGAATCTTACCGAATCACCTGCAACTAGCATGGCGGTCACTTGGCGGACGGCCGTGTATGTGAATGAGGGGTATGTACAATATACAAAGGCTAGTCCCTCACCCGATTTGCTCGAAAATGCTCAAGTGGCAACCGCAAAGAAAACATCTTATTTGAGCGATAGAAACGGAGCCAACTACTTTTCTGCTGTACTAGGTGAGCTGGAGCCAGAAACCCTTTATGCCTACCGAGTGGGTGATAGCACTAGCCATTGGAGTGAATGGGCGCAGTTTAAAACTGCCGCTGCCGGCGAGGCTCCCTTGTCATTCATTTATTTTGGCGATGCTCAAAATGACCTGAAATCGATGTGGTCCCGAACGATTCGTGGCGCATACCAGGAAATGCCGAAAGCTAATTTTATGCTCCACGCTGGGGATTTAGTGAACCGAAGAAATCGGGACCATGAATGGGGCGAATGGTATTATGCTGGTGGCTGGATTTATCGAATGATGCCAAGTATAGCTACTCCAGGTAATCACGAATACGGTAGGGATGAAGAGGGCAATTACAGCTTGTCGAAACATTGGAAACCTACTTTCACCTTACCAGAAAATGGACCCGAAGGATTCGCAGAAACGGTCTACTTTATCGATTATCAAGATACCAGATTGATCTCTTTTGATGCACCTGCATTTTATCGCTCTCCCAAGGACAGTACCATACAGGTAAACTGGCTAAGAGAGGTCCTGAAAAACAATGACAATAAATGGACGATTTTAACCACGCACTATCCCATTTATTCTACCAAGAATGGTCGCGATAATGATGAATTGCGAAATGGAATTCAATCCCTGCTAGAGGAATACAAAGTTGATTTGGTGCTGACTGGACACGATCATGCTTATGGTCGAGGTACGAATCTGCCAATCGGTAAAGGAAAAAGGGCTACGGTAGATGGCCCGATTTATGTCGTGAGTGTAAGTGGCCCAAAAATGTATGATGTAGGCATGGATGATTGGATGCAGCGTGGCGCGTCCAACACGCAATTGTATCAACTGGTTCACGTTGACGGAGATCTACTTAGGTTTGAGGCCTATACCTGTCTCTTATACACATCTCCGAGCCCACGAGACCGAGGCTGATCT
>CAJXUM010000038.1 GCA_913060855.1 uncultured Lewinella sp.
CTGGTGGAAAAAGATAACGCTAATTGGTCTTAGTTATTTATTTTTCATTACTAAGTTAATCTACGGTAAAAGGTCTACTATGTTTTGGAAAAAATCAGCCATATGTCAACAATAATAGTTCGATAACAAATCTACTCTCAAATTTAGTTTATTTTTAGCTAGTAAATATTGACGAAAAACCTATTAGCTTTAATATGACCATCAAACATTTGACGCACCTATTCAATGGTAATAGTCTCGCCTTTATATTCTTTCTTTTATTCTCTTTTTCTAGCTGCTCTACTGCTGAAAAACCAGACCCCGTTTCTAAGGTTATTCAGTCCATGTCTGATTCGCTACCCGTCATAGCGCTACCCGAGGAAGCAGATACTACCTCAGGCGATTGGAAAGGTATTGACCTTTCACAAAAAGAACCTGTATTGCCCCTTTATCCCAAGGATGAAGCTGCGACATTTTTGTTACCTCCAGGCTATCACATAGAACCGATCTTAACAGAGCCTCAAATAGAGCAGCCTGGTGCGATCGCTTTTGATGGAAATGGTCGAATGTATGTGTTGGAGCTAAGGACCTACATGCTAACCGCAGATTCTGATGGCACACTTGAACCCACTAGCCGTATTTCCCGCTGGGAAGATAAAGATGAAGATGGGATGTATGAAACGGGTACCACTTTTGTTGATAGTCTAATTTTCCCTCGTTTTGTGCTCCCGTATGGGAAAGACTGTATCCTAGCCATGGAAACCGATGCAGACAATGTTTATAAATATACGGATACCACGGGAGATGGAAAAGCCGATAAGAAAGAATTGTTCACCACGAATTTCGGTCGCTCCGGTAATGTAGAACACCAACAAGCATTTATGTATTGGGGAATGGATAACTGGCTGTATAGTACGGTCAATGCCTTCCGTGTAAGGGAGACTCCCAATGGCGTTGTACGAGAAAAAACGGGCTTCAATCGAGCACAATGGGGTATCACGCATGACGATGACGGTAAGCTTTGGTTTCAAGGAGGGGCGAGTGGCCATCCTTCTCATTTTCAATTCCCCATTCACTATGGTAATTTTGATGTAGAAAACGAATTCGCCGAAGGCTTTGAAGTACCTTGGGGGTCGCCAGTCCAGCTCGCCGACATGCAGGGCGGGATGGATGAAGTACGTCAGCCAGATGGCTCAGTGAAACGAGTGACAGGTGGGGCAGGGAATGATATTTTCAGAGGAGATCGCCTGCCAAAATCACTAAACGGACAATATATCTATGGTGAGCCAGTAGCCAGAATTGTCAGGCAAATCAATCCTGTCGTTACCGAAGGGCTCACCCAATTGCACAATGCTTATCAAGACCAACAATCCGAATTCATCCGTTCTTCTGACCCGCTATTTCGACCAGTCGATATGGCCACGGCGCCTGATGGTACCTTGTATATCGTAGATATGTATCACGGAATTATCCAGGAAGGGCAGTGGGCGCAAAAAGGCAGCTACCTCCGAACGAAAATTGAGCAATACCAATTAGATAAAGTCATTGGCTTGGGGCGGATCTGGCGGCTCACTTACGAGGGTATGGAAAGAGATAAAACAGCGCCCAAGATGCTGGAGAAAAAGCCAGTGGATCTATTGCCTTATCTCGCTCACCCCAATGGTTGGTGGCGGGATAAAGCCCAGCAATTACTCGTTTTGCACAAGGATAAAAGTGTAGTGCCTGCCTTAGAGAAAATGGCGCGAACCCATCAAAATATACTAGCCCGTTTTCATGCCCTATGGAGTTTGGAGGGCATGGATCAACTAAAACCTGCGCTGGCCAAGGAGCTACTCAATGATGCCCAGCCGCGTGTCCGCATCCAAGCCCTCCGTGCTAGCGAAACGCTGTACAAAGCAGGAGAAAAATCTTTAGCCCAATCCTATGAAAAATTGACAGCCGACCCCAATACAGATGTGGTCATCCAGGCCTTACTGACCATCGACCTTCTGGCGATTCCTCGAGCGCCAGAAATCATAGCAGCTGCTTCTGCCAAACACCAAGCTAAAGGAGTTCAGTTGATCGGAAAACAATTAGAAAAACCAATCGCAGCCCAAGGCTTTGGCGTAGGAGGAGGAGTGGAATTGAATGAAGAAGAAAGACAATTGGTCGAACGTGGACAAACCATTTTCAATGAGTTATGTACCCAATGTCATGGTAATGATGGCACGGGTACACCGATGGGAGAAGGTGTTATTATGGCGCCATCATTAGCGGGGTCTTCCCGCGTACAAGCCCATCCCGAGTATATCGTCAAAACAGTTATGCACGGGCTTTCTGGGACCATCGCTGGCAAGAATTACCCTGGCGGTATTATGGTAGGCATGAAGAAACAATCCGACGAGTGGATTGCTGCTGTCACCTCTTTTGTTAGAACACAAATGACCAATGAATCTCGCCCGGTCACCCCCGATTTCGTGAGTAAGGTCAGAAAAGAAACTAGCGAGCAAACTGCACCCTATCAATTCGACCAACTCATAGCCTCCATTCCCCATCCTTTACAACCCAACGAGGATTGGCAAGTAACGGCTAGTCATACTGCCCCCGCCAGAATTGGCGGAACTGCGTCAACCTTAAGCGCTTTCAATTTTGAAGGTTGGACCACCGGCAAAACCCAAGAAAAAGGAATGTGGTTTCAAATCGAATTACCGAAACCTACCAAGCTAACAGAGGTACATTTCACTTCTCAACCCATTAGTCGTGGCTGGCGACCGGGTTCTCCACCTCCGATTCAAACTTTCCCACGCAACTATCGTATCCAAGTGTCGATGGACGGGAAATCATGGGATAAAACCGTCGCACAAGGAGAGTGCAATGAACCGGCGAACACTATCAGCTTTTACCCGGTAGAGGCTATTTTTTTGAAAATCACACAGACAGGAGAATTGAATGAAGAGGAAGAAAAAGCTCCTTGGCAAATGAAGGAGTTGAAACTATTCGGCTATATCGAAGGCGGAGCTATCCAATGATGTGGCTACCCGAGTCGTTGCAGGTGCCTGTCTAGCCAGCCAAGACGATTGCAGCCGTTGCAGGTATTTCTTACCTGCAACACCCCAAGCCAGCAGATCAATCGTCCAGCTCTTCTATCTCCGGATCACTAAAGCTATCTACAGGAATATTTTTCTTGACGAAGTTACACCACTGACAGTCTTTTTTCCCACAGCCTTCATAAAATTCATGCTTTTGAATTTTAGCATAGGTATCCACGATCAAGGCTTTGACAATATTGACATCCTTGGCGTTGTATGATAGTGTTTTTCGAGGAAAAACGCCTTTTACATCGGGCTCCAAATAAGCAATTTGACCTTCTCTCACCAGCTGGGTGGTGCTCGGGTGAGCTTCGAATAGTATTTTATAAAAGATCAGCTGCCGCCAATAGGTACCGCCATGTGGTTGAGATTTACTAGGTGGACTTAGCTTACGGGCGTCTTGACTCCCTGTTTTATAATCAATAATGACCGCTTTATCTTGTTCATATAGCTCCAATTTATCGATGGTTCCATTGAGCGGAACGCCGCCTACTTCAACTTGCCGAATGGTATATTCTACTTTTGCCTTTTTGTGCCAACTGCCACTATTTTGCTCGTAAAAATCCTCCAAATAGCGCAGTCCCATCTTTAACCTACGCTGATACCCTTTGTAGGAAAAATAGGCCCGCCAATGCTCCATTTCTGTTTCAAAAATGGACAAGAAGACTTTCACACTGGGAAACTTCCTTCCCTTGTTTTGTAGCATTCGCTCATATAAGCGCTGCAAGCTATTGTGCATGGCCGTACCATAAGTTGCCGCTTCACTTTGCAAACTAGGTACACGCAGAACCGTTTCATAATAAAACCCAAGGGGGCATCTCAAATAGCGATTGAGGCTTGAAACGCTCATGCTATAGTTGGCCAATAAATCATCTACAATGGCCTTATCTAGTCGATCTATTTTAGGCGGTTTAACCTCTAACAATTGCAGCAGATTAGCATCAAGCAGCAGCGACCGAGCCAAATCCTTAGGCTGATTTGGGACACTAATAAAGGCACTGATCTCATCCAAGAATTGGGACCGCTGTAAGGGTTTGCTTTGATGCGCCAGGCTATAAGAAATAATCAAATTTTCTTTTGCTCTTGTCAGTGCCACATAGAACAAGCGTCGTCGAGCTTCCATCGCATCTTCCTCTCCTGAAAAAGTCAAGGTGTCCGGTACAACAAAGCGATAGGCACTGCGCCGGGTGCTGGGTTCCCAGTAATCCTTGACTACATCCATGATGAAAACCGTCTGAAACTCTAAGCCTTTTGCACTGTGAGCCGTCAGTAGATTCACCCCTTTTTCTGATTGGATCGTCTTTTGCAAAGGTATGGCCAGCCGATTGTCATCCATACTTTTAAACATCTCCAACAAACGCCCCAAACTCAATCGAGGGTAACGACTCGCTTCCTGTCGGACGTACTCAAAAAAGCCAAATAAAACTTGTACCAGCCAAAGCTTATCGGCTTCGTCCATTGCTCTTTTCAAGATTCCACTTCGGTTGATGACATGCTCTAAAAAAGCAGGTAAACTCACCGATTGCAATTCACCCAATTGTTGTTCCAAAAAAATACTACAACGTAGGAAAGCATCGGGGTTTTGAACCTTAGCTTTTTTCAATAAGGAGGCTTGTCCGATGGCTTGGCGCCAGTTCGGGCGATCCGCCGAGTCGAGTCGAGATAGGTATAAACTGAAACTAGCCAGGTCGCTAGGCGATAAGTCCCAATGACTAAAATGTAGCAGCTTAAACAACAGATGCTCTCCTCCTCTAGGTCGCTCCGATTCCAATTGCAAATACTCCAACAGCATTCGCAAATTTTGAATAATCGGCTGATCCAATAAATTGACCTTCCGACGTAACGTATAGGGAATTCCTTTTTTCTCTAATAAGGAAATCACGCGCTCCGCCTGTCGATGCCGAGCATAAATGATAGCTACTTCATCCAGTGGTACTCCTTCGGCTTGCAAGGCTTCAATTTGCTGCAGTATGTCCGCTTCTTCTTGCAAACGATTGGCATAACAATTGACGACTGGCGCATGGCTAAGTTCCCCAAAAACGGGATGCTTTGCCCACAATTTCTTTTCTACCCCCAAATGCTGCAGGTGATGGATAATTCGCTTTTCATTGAGGCCAATCAATGTATGAGAGGTGTCCAAAATTGCTTGCGTTGATCGATAATTTTCCTGTAGAAGAATCACGGCCAAGTCGGCCTCATACCGCTTGTAAAAGTCGAGTAGATTCTTTAATCGCGCGCCTTGAAATTCGTAAATGGATTGGTCATCATCCCCTACAATAAAAATATTAGGATTGTCCCAATAGGTAATCAACCGATGGATTAGCTCATTTTGTGCCCCGTTAGTGTCTTGGTATTCATCGACTAGAAAATAGAGGTATTGCTCCTGGTAATTCCGCAATAAGACTTCATGTTGCTCAAATGCCCGTAACACCCACAAAATCATGTCATCAAAGTCATACCGCCGCGCCCTTTTCAAGGCCGCTTGATAGCGTGGATAAAGCTCCACTGCCGAACGCAATAACTTCATCCGCTGCATCGCATCTTCAAGCTTCGCCTCCTTCAGCATCCCCTTTCGTATAGGCCCGCGATTGACTTTGTAGATAAATTCTTCTCGCTGCGGAAGATCCTCCTCATAAGCTCCTATCTGCTCACCGATATAGTCTACCGACCAATCTTCGGCCTTCATTCGCGTAAAAAGATCATATAAGTGCCCCTCATAAAAGTAAGGATCTGAGCGCCCTCTCTTTAAAGGGTGACTAATATCCAATTCATCAATCAGTCGCCGAATGATCTCCACTCGCTCCAATTCGCTCAGCGGCTCCAAATCATGGCGACCAAACAGCTCTAAATTATCCTGGATAATGGTATTGCAAAAAGAATGGAAGGTATAGATATGTACTCGATGCGCCTCCGGCCCGATAAAAGTCAATAACCTTTCCCGCATCGCCTGCACCCCTGCATCCGTAAAGGTCAGACAAAGAATATTGCTCGCTTGTGTATCCGTATCCTGTAAAATCCGCCCAATTCGCGCACTAAGAATATGCGTTTTCCCCGTCCCCGGCCCAGCCAATACCAAGACAGGTCCCTCTATCTGATCAACCGCCTCCCGCTGCTGCGGATTGAGCTGTTCGAGTACTTTTAAAAATGTCTCATTATATTGATCAATGAGGGGCGGATTTGCCATATTATATCCTTTGCCGGCAAGATACTTGATTGTGGCTACATTTTCAATTTTGTTGGGGTAGAGGAGGTTGTAAATTGACGCAAATAAGACCTGAGCCTGAAGAGACTAGGAAAACTATTCAGTTGAATGATCAACTGATATTCACAAAACTATCAACGAGCTAACAACTTGTCTTTTTGATTCCGAAAAATGCTGATGGATTTTGAAATCGAGGAGGATTAAAGGATGGAAAATCAAAATTTCGATTAGAACCAAAAACAAAACTGACTCCTAAGCGATAATCGGCAGTGAATAAATTGAGCGTACCTCAAAACTAATTTCGCGATCGAAAATGAGCTATATCAAATAACAAGCCGGCCAACGAATAGGTATTTGTTGGCCGGTACTAAAGTGTTATCTTACTTATCAGCTCAGGTGGGAGGCTATACCTTTCTATCAATATCCTCGTTTGAAACATTCTTCTGTAACCGCTTGTGCAAGAATTTGAGTAGACATAAAAAGGGGCATATTGGTATCCTCCTGTCGCACAAACAATGGAAGCTCAGTGCAAGCTAAAATAACACCTTCGCAGCCCTGTTGCTTCATGTATTCAATACCTTCTAGTATGAGATTTCTCATGGTATCCTTACTTCTCCCGTGTAACATTTCGTTAAAAATACAGCTATCAATCGCTTTCTCTTGGGTTTCTGGTAAGCAGACATAATCAATCCCATAGTTCGATAATTCTCTTTGATAGAAATTATTACTTGTAGTAGTTTTGGTGCCGATTATACCTACCTTTTTTACGGGGGAATATGCAATTTTTTCACAAACCTCTTCATATATCGCCAAGATCGGAACATTAAATTCAGCTCTTATTTCATCAATAACAGCGTGTACTGAATTACACACCATTACTACAAAATCAACCTTATCGGCAATCAAGGCAATTTCGTGCTTGAGAAAAAGGTAGAGTTCCTCATAATCCCTTCTTTGAAGAATTTGGGTCACTTCCCAAGTATTGACACTATTAATGAGAAGCCTTGGAAATGATGGTAGGTTGTGCTTTAGACAATATTGAGTCATAGCCTCATAGAAAAGGCCTGTAGACTGTGGACCAAGTCCGCCTATGATCCCTGCTGTTTTTTTATTCCTGGAAGAAAATGATGCTCGTTTTATATGGCTAGCCGTTAGTGGCCCAGTACTTAAAATTGGAAAACTAATATGAGTCATGATTGAGGGGTTATGGGGTTATGGGGTTAAAAGTAGTAGTGGTGTAATACTAATTAAGCTTCGGCCTTCGGGCTAAAACCAAATCACAATCACCCTTAAAACAAATGCTGGATGTTTCTATTTCAAAGCCTGTTCGTTCTAAAGTCTTGCAGAATCCTTCATGAGAATGAGTCCAATAGGTCCCATTTTTCTGCATAGCTCTTATGTATGCATTCTGTTGACCAACCACTTTAGCTTCTTTAAATATGGCCAGTGTTTTCCGCAGGCCATAATTTTTAATCAGGTACCGAGATATAGCTACTCGCCAAGAGAACATATTCATGATCCTACCTGGATCTAGGAAGACGGCCTTGGCTCCTGGAATCATCCAGTTATACATTTTCTGCAATGCCTCTTCCGGTTCTGGAAAAGTGTATAGCGCATTTATACAAAGAAGACCATTCAGTGATTGTTCTTGCATTTCCACTTCATGTATCCCTTGGTCTAGCACGCTAAAATTTTGCAGGCCCTCAGCCTTCTCAAGCGCTGTTTTATTCATCGTTGGGTTACTATCAATGTGTAGAATACGGGCTTCTGGGAAAAGCCGGGCCACTTCGACTGAATAATTTCCTGTCCCTGCTCCAAGATCCGCCACCTTACCGCCAGCTTGAATATTCCAAGCTTTAAGTTGATCCATGATACGCTGGAAAGCTTCTTGGTAAAATGGATTGAAAGCCAATAACATATCATATTTTCGTGAATAGGCATTCCAATCTACTTCTGACATTATGTTGGAGGTTTTCATTAGGCGTTTACTTTTTGGAGACAATTGATATAATTAGTTAGATCTGCTTCAGTGAAAGAAGCCAATGCACTGTTCTCAGATAGTTTCTCTCTTGAAGAGACAGGAGTACTTAGCAATTGAATAGGGAAGGAAACTTCCGGTACAGAAATGGGCACGGAGATAGAATGAAAATTCATAAATCGTTCATAAAACCTTACATGTTTAGGCCTAACTGCGGTAATAACATGTTCGCATGAATCGGCTATCGACCCAAGGGTTTGTACACGGAACAAAAGCATTTGTGCCGTTAATGATTTTCTTCCTTGAAAACTAGGGTCTACAACAAAACGATTTGATTCTAGCAGCGGCGTATTCGCCCCTAATTGTTGGTCGATCTCTGCTCTAAAAAAATTGACCGAAGGTGTAGGTGCCCAGTTGTAGTCAGCGGACCAAGTGAGGCTCCTAATACTCGCCACAGGTTTACCTTCAAAATGAATGAGAAAAGTCCGGGCGTTTTGTTGACTATCAAATGAGTCATAAAACTGTTCTTCTGAATTTGGCGGTATAGCATCGGCTTCGAGGTAGGCTCGATAACGTAATCGAAAAGCAGTTTCCAAACTTTCTTGTTCGATACACATTTCGGCCGTATAGCCGTCAACCTCAAATAGCAGTTGTTGTGTTTGGGGAAGTAGGGTGGGTTGCATGTTTTGGTGTTTTAGGGTTATTGAAGTAAAATACTGTAGTAATTATCGTCGACTAATAGTAGAATTAGCAACCGGAGATGTTCCTTGCAAAATGGATTTTAAGGTTCTGTTAACGTATGGCTATGGCTAGCTACGTCAATTTTTCCGCCACTCAGTAGGCGTCATGCCAGTGATTTGCTGGAAGCTTTTATTGAAAGGTGCGAGAGAATTATAACCAAGAGAGAAGGCAATTTCAAGTATGGTTAAGTCCTGTTTTTCTGGATCGGCCAGTATCTATAGTCGATTTTGGAGTCGTGATGCAATTCATATAGACCAACCCCTCGATTTGTTTCCCGTATAGCTACTTTCTTTCTCTCAAAGAGATATTGAGTGATCAGGAATAGTTAACATTACTTAATTCGCACCTATGCGCTTTGCCTCATCTTGCAAGCCTGTCTTACGTTTCCGAGAAGATTTCACTTGATCATTACCCAACCGATAGCTAAAATTAAGTCTAAGTTGGCGACTTTCCCAGCCTCCACTAGCACGAATCAAGAGCCCACCAAACTCGCTTATGCCTGTCCAAGGCATTCCACGAAATATATCTGTCAGCGTCAATTTAATATCCCCTTTTTCATTCAAAACCTTTTTCTGGACACCCACATCTATACCATGTATACTCCCACTTTCGTAAGTCCCTCCCCAGATACCAGGCGAACTGTAGAAACCGGAGATTTGTAGTTTAAAATCGGCTGGCAGGCTAATCGTATTTTGGCCATAAAAGGTGAAAGAAGTCGCATTGAGATTGATGGTTTTACCTTCTTCAAATGCTGCATCGTATTGCGTATTATACACACTCGTATTGGCATACACACTCCACCATTTATTAATGGAAAAGGGATAACTAATGCTCAAGCTAATATTTTTCCGATCTGCCAGGTTTCGTTGAGATATGAAGTTCTGGTCTACGCCTAAAGTATCTGATACTTGTGCAAAGAAGTCGCTAGTATGGCTATAACTGAGCGTCGTATTGAGCACATATTTATAAGTATGCGTCAACTGAATGCTATTGGTGTATTGCGGTCTCAAAAAAGGATTACCTCTTCGAAATGACAATTCATCCAGCTTATATTCAAAGGGGTTTAAATCTTGATAAGTAGGTCGATCTATTCGGCGACTGTAATTGATTCGCCATTGGTTTTGGCGATTAGAGGAGTACGTAAGCCCTCCGCTTGGAAAGAAGTCTAAATAGTGGCGTTCTACTTTATCCAGTTCATTCTGTTTGGCACTGGTAAGATCTCCAATGGAGTTGGTTTGTTCCATCCGTAAGCCCAATTGCAGATTCCATTTTCGCCCCAATTGCTTTTTGTAGGTACCATAAATAGCGTTGATGTTTTCTGAAAAATCAAACTGATTACTACGGTCTACATCCAGAATAGGTGTTTGATCTTCTATGTTGAAAAAATCGAAAATATTATTAGTCTGTACAATGGAAGTCTTGAAACCTAAGCCTAGTTTTCCGCCTAACCAATGCTGCTCATAATCTCCTTTCAGCGTATAAATATCAATATCAATGGGTGCATCGGTGCTAAAGATTCTTTCATTAATAATGCTTGTTTCGGTAGCATTTTTGTAGAAATTGGGCTGCCAAGATGAGAGTTGGCTTCGGAAAAGGCCATAATCGGCATCGAGATTAAGCGACCTCCCCAAGGTATCTTTCCATTCATAATTAAGGTTGAAGTTGAAGTTTCCTCGTTCTGCTTCATTGGTATTGTCAGCGATGAGTACCTGGCTTATCGTTTCAGTATTAATGGCAGAAATCGGCGTCCGGCTAAAATTAGACCAATCGGAATTATTGATATTCCCATTGATGAGAAAACCTAGGGTTTGTTGGTCATCGATAAACCAATCTAGACCTGTCTTGATATTATGGGAAGTGGCGTTGCGGGTGTTAACGGAGGTCTGGTCGAAAGATTGGCCACCTTGTTCTCTAAATAGGTCAATATAGTCTTCATTTTTTGACACGTTTAGGCCATAACTACCGAAAAAATTGCTCTGCTTATTTCTTTGATTAAAACTGAAGGAATTATTACTCTTAGGATATTTCCCATAAGCGCCGCCCAGGTTTAGGTTGGCATTGAAGCCATATCTTTTGTCTTTTTTGAGTCGGATATTAATGATCCCTGCATTGCCTTCCGCATCATACTTGGCCGAGGGATTAGTAATAATTTCAATGGCGTTAATCTCCGAAGATTGCAGCGATCGCAAGAAGGTAGCCAATTCTGTAGCGCTTAAAGGGGAGGGCTTCCCATCGATATAGACGCGCACCCCCGTTTTCCCCTGTAGCAAAATATTGTCGCTGCCATCTACGACAACGCCGGGTGATTTCCGCAACAATTCTAAAGCATCACTTCCGGTTGCATTGATACTTCCTTCTATATTAAAAACGGTCTTATCGGTTTTAACTTCAATTAATGGTCGTTGAGTCTTAACGACTACTTCCCCGAGTTCAGTGGTGGCTACTGCTAGTTGAAGTGGTGCTAATTCCTTTTGTTCGCCAGCTGCTAGATTAAGAGGTTGGACCACTGAAACAAAGCCAATATTACTGATTTGCAAAAGGTAAGTACCGGCTGCTAGTCCGGGTAATACAAAGCTCCCGTTTTCTTGCGTATAGTCGGCTTTGACCATGCTAGAGTCTTGGGCTTGTAAAAGAACTACGGTGGCAAAAGCGAGTTCCTGCTTTTGTCCATCCAGAATCTTCCCACTGATCTGACCAGCTTGCGCATGGATCGAAAATACCAAGCCGAGAAAAAATAGTGCGATCAAGAAAAAAGGGCGAGTTATAGGACAAGTATTCATAATTAAGTGAGTTTATACAGTGAATAACTTGCCTCAAAATTAGGGGGCTTTACAGCAGGAGTAAATCGATTTCCGATCAGCTGCAACATAGCTCGGTCAAATTCATACTTTGTCATTCGTCGGTCTATATGACCGTTCGTCGGAAGTCATTTTTATAAAGGAATTGATTTTTTGTAGATTAGGGTATGATGTATTCTTCTTATCTAGATAGAAAAATTTGGCAGATCCCTCTTAGGGAAATCGTACTACTGCTAGGGGTTTATTTCTTTTTTGCCGTTACCTATTTCATCACTTTAGTGCTCAACTCTAAGGCAGTCTATTCCTTTTATCTAACCGTTCCCATTGATTACCTCCTAAAGTTTATTGTAATTATCCCTTTCTGGTGGCTGTATTTTCGGCGCTTAAAGGATTGGTCGATTCGAGACAAGATATTGCTGCACTTTTGTACTTTACCCATGTATGTTTTCATCTGGATCAATTTGTATTATACGACTTGTGATGTCTTAGATTTAGGCCACTTGACAGGGGTGGCAAGTGTCTGGGACCTCTATATTCCTACCTTGATTTATTTTATCCAATTTGGCATCTTACATGTATATGATTACTACAAGAAGCTGCAAAAAGAGAAAGAATTAGCTGCTTCTTTACGACAAATCGCATTACAAAGTGAGCTTTCCGCCCTAAAGGCTCAAATCAATCCTCATTTTCTATACAATGTTTTTAATACGATCAGTGCCTCGGTACCCCCAGCGCAAGAAAAAACACGCATCATGATTGCGACCTTGTCTGACTTATTCCGCTATCAATTAAAAGCCTCTAAGGTTGAACTGGTTACTATTGCCGAAGAGGTCGAATTCATCCAAAAATACTTAGACTTAGAAAAAGAAAGATTTGGCGATCGCTTAGACTATCACTTACATCTGTCATCAGATATCATGCAGGAAAAGATCCCACCTTTGCTCATCCAACCACTAGTAGAGAATGCTATAAAACATGGCATCTCCAACCAAGTCAAAGGAGGTCGATTAGATTTGTATATAGCCAAAAAGGAAGGTGAATTGCAAATAGAAGTGAAAGATTCTGGACCAGGAATTAACACGGCGGATACCGCTTCATTATTACAAAAAGGGATTGGACTATCCAATACACATGATCGCTTAGAAAAAATGTACGGGCAAGGTGTTCAATTCAAAAAAAACACCCCAAAAGGTTTAAAAGTCTATTTCTCAATACCTTTACAATATGCAGAAAGTAATTATAGTGGATGATGAAGCTCCGGCTTGTTCATTGATCAGGGAATACCTCAGTGACTATCCCGAATTGGTGGTACTAGAGGAATGTAACAATGGAGTAGATGCCGTAAACGCTATCAATAATTTCAAACCGAACATCGTCTTCCTTGACATTCAAATGCCTGGACTTAATGGCTTTGAAGTGCTCACTCATTTGGAAGATCTCCCTCACATCATTTTTTCTACCGCCTATGACCAATATGCGCTCCAAGCATTCGAGGTGCACGCATTGGATTATCTGTTAAAACCCTATACAAAAGAGCGATTTGCCCAGGCAATTAAACGAACTAAAAATACTTCGACCGATTATCTCTCTCATCTACAAAACCTCGCAGAAAGTCTAAATACGGCCAATTCCTACCCTGAGAATATTCTAGTCTCTAGCAAAAACAAATTAATTGCCGTCCAAGTAGCAGACATTATTCGAATCGAAGCAGAAGGAGATTATTCCAAGCTAGTTACGGCCACTGGCAACTTCTTGAGTAATTACGGCATTAGTCAGATGGAGAAAAAACTCAATTCACAACTCTTCATTCGGGTACATCGCTCCGCCATCATCAATATCAACTGCGTCAAAGAAGTCTTCAAACATCCCGCTAGCTATGATATCGTCATGAATAATAAGGATGTGGTAAGGGTGAGCCGGTCCTATCTAGATAACATCAAGAAACTTACTTTTTAGATCGGAATAAAAATCAAAAGGCGAGTACAAGGCTAAGTGTCTCCGTGTTCATCATCGCTCCCAAAAGACTCAGTGTCTCCGTGTCTCCGTGTTCATCATCACTCCCAAAAAACTCAGTGCCTCTGTGCCTCAGTGTTCATCATCACTCCCAAAAAACTCAGTGCCTCTGTGCCTCAGTGTTCATCATCACTCCCAAAAA
>CAJXUM010000039.1 GCA_913060855.1 uncultured Lewinella sp.
GAGATCAGCCTCGGTCTCGTGGGCTCGGAGATGTGTATAAGAGACAGCTTTAGGAGTTTTAAAGGGGTGGCTTAGGCCGCCCCTTCTCTCTCTATACTAATCTCTAGCTTAATGGTCGTTCCTAATATCTTACCTTCCTGACTTTGTCGTTCGATAATTTGTACCTCACTATCTCTTGCTCCGTTAGATTGAATAAGGTTCAATCTTTTCCTGGTAATACCCATGCCTAGTGATTTTTTCAAGTTTTTCTTCCCTTTTTTCAGTTCTTGAGAATGGAATATGCCTACGCCATTATCTGTAATGGTGACTAGTAGCCTATTTTCCTTTAAGCTATAATTGATATCTAATTTTCCGGGCTGTTCTAGGTTAGCTAAGCCATGAATGATGGCATTTTCAACATAGGGCTGAATTAGAAGGGGAGGTATTTCTACCTCAAAGGTTTCTAGCGCGTCGTCAACAGAGATGTGGAAATTGAATTTATTACCAAATCTTGCCTTTTCCAGTTCGAGGTAATTTTTTAGCATTTCAATTTCATCTTCCAGGGGTATTGTAGTGGCCAGACTGGCATTGAGCGTGGAACGGATCAATTGGGCAAAGCGGGATAGATAATGCAGGGCATTCTTTTTATCATCAACGGCTATAAATTGCTGGATAGAATTGAGACAA
The DNA here is from genome assembly GCA_913060855.1 of uncultured Lewinella sp. Lineage (GTDB taxonomy): Bacteria > Bacteroidota > Bacteroidia > Chitinophagales > Saprospiraceae > DT-111. The sequence goes on from CAJXUM010000039.1 coordinate 667, forward strand.
TTGAATATGAAATGGGGGTTCATTTGTGCTTGTAAGGCTGCCCGTTTGAGGGTGTTAATTTCCTGTTGAACTTTTGCTTCCTGTTGGACGCGATTTACTCTTCGTTGGAAGAAAAGTATGATTCCACCCACCAGGATACTGATAGAAAGGGCGATAAACCAGAGGCTCATCCAGAATGGGGTATTGATCGTGAAAGGGATAAGTAATGAGTCGCTCCAGAAGCCATCTTCATTTTGAGCCTGTACCTCAAATTGATACTCGCCTGGAGATAATTTGGCAAAATTAATCACATTGTTGGTCGTCATCGTCCACGTTTCGCCAGTTTGAATCCGATACCGATAAGGGATTTTTCCTGGGAATTTGTAATTGGGACTAAAGAAATTGAATTGCCAATTGTTGCTCTGGTAGGGGTAGCGGTCAATGATTGTAGGATTGGTTTTTTGATTGTTGACAAGGGCTTTTTGAAGTACTGGCTTATAGGTTGCTTCATTCGTATTCTCCTTTAAAGGTATTCTGATAAGCCCTAATTTAGTAGCTACCCAGGTGTGATCTCCTATTGCCAAAACACCATTAATCTCATTGGAGGGTAATCCATGAGTTAAAGTAAATTGACTAACTGATGAGACTGTAAGTTGATCAGAAACGGTAATCTTATTTAATCCTGCCAAAGTGCTAACCCATATATTATCGGAAGCATCTACGTAAAGATTTTCGATCATATTGGTGCTTAAGCCCTTTTCTTCATCAATGATAACTATCTTTTCGGTTGACCAAATGGCTACTCCACCTCCTTTTGTTCCTAATACGATTTCGCCTTTGGATAATTCAGTTATAGCTTCTATTCTAAACTTGAAAATAGGGTGAACAGGTTGGATGGGCAACAGTTGTTGATTCTTGAATTCAAATAATCCATCCACATTACCGATTAGGTTCCTGCCATTTTTATCCTCAAATGTTGCTAGCGTTCTTCGAGCCGGAATGGTTTCATTAGAAGAATATTTGAGCTGACCCAATTGGCTGTTAATAATATAAAATCCGGCATGATAACAGCCCCAAACATATTTATCATCCCGGTCGACAGCTAAGTTTTTAGCTGATAATGGTATGTTTAGTTTATTCTGCTTGTTAAAAATAGAAAACCATTTCCCATCCTTCAAATAATCCATGGTTGTGCCAGCTTTCCATAATGTTTGGGTCTTAGTTATATACAAAAGGTCATGAATCTCATCTTGTTTGTCCAATTTTTTGACTTCCAAGATCCTATCCAATATAAGGTCGTATTCATAAATCGCTCCATTGCGCAAACCGATAAAGAAGGAAGTATCCGTTTTAGGCGTAATAACGGTGATATGACTGCCACTGAGTCCGCTACTCTCGTCATAAACTTGAAAATCTAGGGCTGGGCAGTAATAAAGCCCATTCTCTAAACTAGTCAACCAATACCCTCCAGATCGATCTTGCATCACCCAAGAGATGGAGACTCCTGAGAGGTAGGCTTCGAATTGATTTTTCTGGAGACTTTTAAGGTCCTGGTACCTCTGAATCCCATTTCCTTTGATTAGGCCTACCCATATTTCTCCTGTTTTATCGGGGATAATAGCGGCCACCGGCAGCGGGATAGGCAGGGACTCAATAACTTGTAGATTAGTATCAACTAGCGTGAGCTTTTCGCGATTCATTAGACCGAAATTAGTGCCATATTTGAATGCGCGAAAGTTATTAGTTATGCCTTTCTTTATCGGATTGTTGAGCAAGAGATGAGTCCCTTTTTTAATCAGACAGTAGATGTTTTCCTGTGTTCGAAGCCGTTCGGCTCTGAATTTATCAGATAATAATTTGGCTGAAATTGAAGCATAAATTATTTGCCCATCTACTTCCGTAAAAAACATATTGGCATCTATACCTTCATTTAATAAAGAATAATCACCAGTGGCATCTATTTTTAATATTCCCCACCCCCGAAGCCCGATAAAAAGTTCATTCTGTTCTGTAAAGTGAAAACCTGTGGGGGTAATAATTTTATCTTTATTTTCCGCTAGTATATAATTATACTGATAAGGATATATTACCCCATCCCAATAATAATACAACTTCCCCGACATCGTATTCATCCAGACTTTCCCTCCTTTGTCCTCCCGGATGTGGAAGACAACATTGTCCAAAAGGCCCTCTTTTACGCCAAAATTCTCAAACTCATAGCCATTGAACCTGCTTACCCCATTGTCGGTACCGAACCATATGTACCCCTGACTATCTTCGAAAGCGGTGTAAACCTCCGAGCTAGGAAGACCGTCATTGGTGGAGTAGTTTCGAAAATGAGGATGGCTGTTTTGGCCTACCAGTAGGGACGTGAAAAAGATAAAAAGTAGCAGCGTTTTTACTTTAATTCCAATCATTTTATGAGCTAAGGCTTGACTATCGATTCAATTCGGCTTACATTTGTCGATATACGATAAATACAAATGTACCACAATCATCATATAATTATTAGCATTATTATTCCAGGGTTGCCAGACAATTGCTGAGTGCTAATGATATGAAAAAAATTAAGAGCTCCGGCAGATTGCGATTTGCCGGAGCTTTTTGTTTTGGTATCTTTGCGAATTCCTCGGCCAATCGCCTTACAAAAACGGGGTTCTCGGCCAATTTTGTGCTCTTGAGACAAGTAAAAGCAAAAGACACAGCTTCCGATGGTCGCTTTAGTCTCTTACTTTTACTTGTCCACAAAAATTGTCAGAGACGGACAAACGGAAGCGAAAGACTAAAAAAGCGGAACCATGTATCGAGAATTTAAGCAGCTTAATTTACCAGAGATAGATAAAAATATACTGGATTTCTGGGAGAAGGAAAACATATTCGAAAAGAGTGTCGATCAACGCGATGTCTCCAATAGTTATGTCTTCTATGAAGGACCTCCATCAGCTAATGGCAAACCAGGTATTCACCACGTAATGGCCCGGACGATCAAAGATCTTTTTTGCCGCTTTCATGCGATGAAAGGCCAGCGCGTAGAACGAAAAGGGGGCTGGGATACGCACGGACTACCCATTGAATTGAGTGTAGAGAAGGAACTCGGAATCACCAAGGAAGATATAGGCAAGTCGATCTCTGTAGATGAGTATAACCAGAAATGTAAGGAGACGGTGATGCGCTACAAGGATATGTGGGATGATATCACACGTAAAATGGGATATTGGGTCGACTTGGAAAATCCTTATATCACCTACACCAATGAATATATAGAATCGGTGTGGTGGCTATTGGGGCAATTATACAAAAAGGACTTGCTGTATAAAGGATTTACGATACAGCCTTATTCTCCTGCCGCAGGTACAGGCTTGAGTTCTCATGAGCTCAATATGCCAGGAGCCTATCAGGAAATTACTGATGTTTCGGCGGTTGCACAGTTCAAAATAAAAGGAACGGAGAACGATTACTTCCTGGCTTGGACCACCACGCCTTGGACCCTCCCTTCCAATACTGCTGTTGCATTAGGTAAGAATATCACTTACGTGAAAGTGAAAGCCTTCAATCGATACACGAAGGAACTCAGCCATGTAATATTGGCTAAGGATCGCTTGAGTGCTTACTTCACTGAAGCCAAAGCCGACCTGACCCCCGATGAAGTCAAGGCCAGTAATAAGCCGATCCCTTATATCGAGATCGTGGCTGAGATGAAAGGCAGTGAACTAGAGGGCATGGAGTATGAGCAGTTGATGCCTTATGTGACACCAGACAAACCTGCTTTCCGTGCCCTGTTAGGGGACTTTGTTTCTACAGAAGATGGTACCGGAATTGTACATATCGCACCTACTTTTGGAGCGGATGACTTTAAAGTAGCGCAGAAGTACGACATCCCACCTTTGATGGTCAAAGATGAATTGGATAATGCGGTGCCGCTTGTCAATAAGCAAGGTCAATTTGTCGATGAGGTGACTGATTTCGCTGGGCGCTATGTGAAAGATTATGGCCAAAAAGAAGAGCGATCTGTAGATGCTGATATCGTAATCAAGCTAAAAACAGAGAATCAACTTTTTCATTCGGAAAGATACCTTCACTCTTATCCGCATTGCTGGCGGACCGACAGGCCTGTCCTTTATTATCCATTGGATAGCTGGTTTGTAAAAGCGGCAAGTATGAAGGATCGGATGTTTGAATTGAATAAAACGATCAACTGGCAACCGAGTTCTACCGGAGAAGGTCGCTTCGGTAAATGGTTGGAAAATCTGCAAGATTGGAACTTGTCTCGTTCTCGGTATTGGGGGGTTCCCTTGCCGATCTGGCGTACCGAAGATGGCACGCAGGAGATATGTATCAGTTCGATGGAGGAATTGCAAGCTGAGATAAGCAAAGCGAATGCAGCCTTGGGCAAAGACCAATCAATGCCCAAGGATTTGCACCGACCTTATATAGATGATGTGGTGTTGGTCACCGACGACGGTGTACCAATGATTCGGGAATTGGATTTGATCGATGTCTGGTTTGATAGCGGATCGATGCCTTATGCACAGTGGCATTATCCCTTTGAAAATAAAGAAAAATTTGAAAGGAATTTCCCTGCTGATTTTATTGCAGAGGGAGTCGATCAAACCCGAGGCTGGTTCTATACTTTACATGCGATTGCAGCGATGGTTTTCGATAGTGTAGCCTATAAAAATGTGGTATCCAATGGCTTGGTACAGGATAAGAATGGCCGAAAGATGTCTAAGCGTTTGGGGAATGCTGCCGAGCCATTCGAAACACTGGCTACCTATGGTGCGGATGCTACGCGATGGTACATGATGTCGAATTCTGATCCTTGGGAAAACCTGAAGTTTGACTTGGAGGGTATCGAAGAAGTCCGTCGACGGTTTTTCGGTACTTTATACAATACCTATTCCTTCTTCGTATTATATGCCAATATCGATGGCTTTAAGTATGAACAGGCAGATGTCCCGCTTGATCAACGACAGGAAATAGATCGCTGGATTATCTCACAATTGAATACTTTGATCGGAGAGGTGGACGCGGCTTATGCCGATTATGATGTGACGCTTGCGACCCGTAGAGTGATGACGTTTGTGAATGATCACCTGAGTAATTGGTATGTTCGATTATGTCGCCGCCGTTTCTGGAAGGGAGATTATTCTTCTGATAAAATCGCGGCCTATCAAACGCTGTATCATTGCCTGACCACTGTGACTAAGTTGATGGCACCCGTGGCGCCCTTCTTTGCAGATTGGTTATATGGTAATTTGAATTCAGCAACGCAAAAGGAAGCTTCTATATCCGTCCATTTGACAGACTTTCCAACGGTGGATGAATCAGCAATAGACAAAGCCCTAGAAGAGCGAATGGATTATGCCCAGCGTATCTCGTCTTTGGTACTTTCTATCCGAAAGACGGAGAAAATACGGGTACGACAACCACTCAAACGTGCCCTTTTACCCATATTAGATGCTTCTTTCCAGCAACAAGTGGAGGAAGTGAAAGATTTGATATTGGCGGAGGTGAATGTCAAGGACCTGGAGTATATCACAGATACAAGCGGAATCGTCACCAAAAAAATTAAGCCCAATTTCAGAACACTGGGTCGCCGTTTAGGTAAGCAGATGAAAGATGCCGTACAGATCATCAACGGTCTCGGGCAGGAGGATATACAACAAATCGAACAGGATAATCTCTATCAATTGAGTATCAATGGAGATACATTCGATTTGACCTTGGAAGATTTCGAAATCATTACGGAAGATATACCGGGTTGGCAGGTGGCCAACGATGGGCCATTAACGGTAGCGCTGGATGTTACGATCACCGAAGCCTTGGAGGCGGAAGGGATGGCGCGTGACTTGGTCAATCGCATCCAGAATATCCGTAAAGACAAGAACTTTGAAGTGACGGATAAAATTGCGGTTACCGTGGAACAACACGAAGCGGTTAATGCTGCTATCGCGCAATTTGGTGACTATATCAAAAGTGAAACACTTGCCCTTTCATTAGAGATGTCTACGGATATTGAACAAGGCGAAGCCATTGAATTGCCAGGCGAGGTAAAACTGCAAATTAGCGTACAAAAAGCTACTTCATAAAGCTTCATTTCCGGGTTCAAAGTGTTTTGAATCCGGAAATGTTTATATTTAGGTTGGTTCATAATGACAAATTATTTACCAACCCAAGGAATCCAATACTACAGCTATTTCCTGTCTGGTTTCGCCGAGCTTATCTGGCACTAGACAGGATCAACCGTACTTTCGCTACCGGCCGGTAAGCGAGTAGGTACGCTTTTCAAAATGAATTTCGATTGAAACCCAAACATTTACTACTCATTTCTACCTCCATTTTAAAACCACTTCATTTACCAAATCCAATTGCACTTATGAAAAAGATTCTCTCCTTTTGCCTCCTCGTCTTACTAGGAACCATGGCAACTGGCCAAGGCCTTGTTGTTTCACCTGAAAAACCTTCCCCTGGTGACGTGTTGACTATTTCTTATGATAAAAAGGGCACACCCCTAGAAAATGACAATACGATTGAGGCGATTGCCTATATCTGTCAAGAATTAGGCTTGCCTACAGCTGTAAACATTGAGTTAAAAGCTGCAGGAGATACCTATACAGGAACTTTATCTACATCAGCGGATGCCCGCTCTGTTTTTGTATTATTTAAAAGTGCCAAGGAAGAGGAGCTTTTTGATAATAATGGGGATAAGGGATACAAGGTAAAGATGTATACCGCTGATAAAACTGCCGTTTCTCAGGGCACTTATGCGAGTTTAGCCAGCGCCTGGGGATCATTTGGTCGTTTGATGAAGCTGCAGCGCGATTTTGCCAAAGCAATTAAATATTACCAAAAAGAAATTAGTGCCTACCCTGCTTCTAAATTCAACCCTGATATTTTAAGCGCTTATGCCAATATAGCGATGCGTAGTAAGGATGAAGCTGCTATTGCCGATGTTAAAACAGTATTGACTTCCTTGAAAGCCAAACGCAAAACTACGGAAAAGGAAGTCATGCTGGCTTATTCGGTAAGTAAAATGCTGAAAGATGATACTGGGGCAGAAGCGATGGCGAAAAAAATGCGCAAGAAATATCGCAAAGGAGAGTTGGTGAGAAATGAAGTCCAAACCGCCTTTGAAAAAGAGGAAGATTTAGCCTTGAAAGAACAGCAATTTAAGGCTTTTCAACAGAAATATGCTTCGGTAAAGGATATCGATAAGGTATTAACCAGTATGGCCAGTCGATTGGTCAATGCCTATGGTGCTAAAGGGGAGTGGGACAAATTTCAGGAATACTTAGCTTTTATTCCGAGTCCTACTCAGAAAGCAAGTATGCTCAATAATTTTGCTTGGAATCTTTCCGGGGCCGCCTTAGACAAGGAAGCACCAAATATTGATATGGCCAAAAAGCTATCCAAACAATCATTGGATTTATTGGAGACAGAGCAAGCTGATTTAACGGCTAATAAGCCTTCTTATCTGACTACAGACGAGTGGAAGAAACGCCTGGAAAGCAGTTTTTACATGTATGCTGATACCTATGCACTGATTTTATACAAGAAGGGAGAAAAAGAAGAAGCTTACGCTTATCAATATAAGGTTTGTAATAGTGGAGGATATGTCGGTGGAGAAATGTATGAACGTTTAGGAATCTTTATGGAAGAGGCGAAAGGAGGGGCTGAGACAGAAGACTTCTTGGCCGAGAAAATCCGCTCGAATGATGCAACAGAGGCAATGAAGAAACAACATCGTCGTCTTTTTCTCGCTAACAATACTATCGAGCAAGCTTATAATAAGCATTTGGCTGGACTGGAAAAGGAAGCTGCGATAAAGTTCAAAGAAGAATTGGTCGCTAAAATGATCGAGGAAGATGCACCCGATTTTAGGCTAGTCAATCTAGAAGGGAAGGAGGTGAGTTTAGATGATATGAAAGGAAAGGTCGTAGTGCTAGATTTTTGGGCGACCTGGTGTGGACCTTGTAAAGCTTCTTTCCCCGGTATGCAAAAAATGGTCAACCAGTATAAAGATAGTGATCAAGTCGCTTTTTTATTCATTGATACTTGGGAACGTGGGAAAAACAAAGAGAAGGATGTAACGGACTTCATCAGTAAGAACGAATACACGTTCAATGTCTTAATGGATAAAGAGGACAAGATCGTTGCTAAGTATAAGGTGGAAGGAATTCCTACTAAATTTGTGCTAGACGGTAATGGTAAGATTCGATTTAAAAGTGTTGGCTACAGCGGAAATAATGAAGCATTAGTGACAGAAATGAACCTAATGATAGAGTTGGCAGGAGGAAAGCAAATGGAAAAGCTGACTAAAGCTGACGACTAAGCATAAAGTTTGAATAATTGAGAAACTGTTTTGAAATTAGCTCTTAGTTTCAAAACAGTTTCTTTAATAGACAAATTAGCTCAATAAGCTCTGCAATTGCATGGCTAAGCCCATATCTCCTTTAATCTTCACTTTTCCACCCATCATCGCCATCATTGGATTAACACTTCCGTTACGAATCCCTTCTAAGGTTTCAATCGTAGTGGTTATGGTGCAATCTGCTTCTTTATCTTCGTTGCTTACGACAGCATCGTCGCTGGTCAAATCTAAAAAAACGACGCCTTCATCGAAGGCAAATTTCAATGATTTTCCTAAATTAGGGGCTTTGGCAGCCACTGCTTGAAACTGTTCTGTTACATCCGCTAAGGTCATATGCTTTGATTTTTTAGAAGGCAAATAAATTGTTTCTGTTATACGGCGGCTAAAATAAATAAAAAATCTTTCAATGAGCGAAAATACGCTAAAAAGGTATAGACTGACTAGAATAAGCAAAACTACAGTTCTAGCCCTTAGAAAACCAGCTAACAAAAATCTTCACTGCTAAAAATAGACTGCACGAATGATCATTTATCAAGCCGCAAAAACGACAGATGCCGCTGCGATTGCCCAGCTACATGCGCTAAGTTGGGAGCAACACTACCAGGATGAATTTACCCAGCACTATTTAGAACATGAAGTTCGAGCGGATCGTCTTCAGGTTTGGACCGACCGCATGAAGCAGCCAGTAGCAGAGCAATATGTAGTCTTAGCCAAAGAAGGAGATGAGCTTTGTGGTTTCGCCTGCGTTTATTTAAACCGAGATGAGACATGGGGGGCTTTATTGGATAACCTGCACGTCTTGCAAGCCCATAAAGGAAAAGGGATTGGGCGAAAGCTGATGCAAGCAGCAGCCCAATGGGTATTAGCAGAACAGCCCGATTCGATGATGTACCTGTGGGTACTAGCGAGTAATGAAGGAGCCAGTACTTTTTACCAGCAGATTGGAGGCGAGAGGGTGGAAAAGACCAGGATGGATAACCCTGGAGGAGGATCATCGAGTGTCCTGCGTTATGTATGGTCTGATTTAAATCGGTTGATTAATACAGGTCGATAAATATCCTTGCATGATTTTTATTGTTCAAGTTGTCTAAGTTTGAAATAATCAACTAATTTGCAGCATCAGCATAGACCTTTGTTTGGACAATCCCCTAGTTTTCAAACAAAAGATCCAATGACCTGTTGATATTCCCAAATCTTTAGTATAAAGCCTTTTAAAACAACAAAAATTAAGCATGTTAAACCTTTCTGTAATCATTGAAGATAGTGCTCGTAGATACCCCAACAAGGACGCTTTTGTCTTTATGGATAACCGAATGACCTTCGCCCAAATCAATGGCGCTGCCAACCAGGTAGCGAATGGATTGATCGCGGCAGGTATTCAGCCCGGTGACAAAGTAGGATTGAGTTGCTTCAACTTACCCTACTTTCCAATTGCATTTTTTGGTATTCTAAAAGCGGGTGGGGTAGTGGTGCCCTTAAGTGTATTACTCAAGAAAGATGAAATTGCTTATCACTTGGAAGATAGTGATGCCAAGGCTTATTTTTGTTTTGAAGGGACTGCCGACTTGCCGATGGGGCAAATGGGCTATGCTGGTTTTCAGGAGGTCGGAAGTTGTAGTTCCTTTTTTATGATTACAGCTAATCCTGCTGCTGCTTCACCGATTGAAGGTACGCAGACCTTAGGCAGTTTGATGGCAGGCCAGGCGCCTACCCTTGAGACGGTCGCGACTAATGCGGAAGATACCGCTGTTATTATTTATACTTCGGGTACAACAGGCAGACCTAAAGGCGCAGAGTTGACACACTCCGGTTTGATGCTTAACGGTATTCTTAGTGCTGACTTGATGGGCGCTCGCCCGGAAGATGTCCAATTGATTGTACTTCCTCTTTTCCATATTTTTGCCTTGACCGTCTTGATGATAGCAGGGGTATATCGAGGGACGGAAAGTGTTCTTTTGCCTCGTTTTGATGCCGAGGCTGTATTTGGATTGATGCAAAAACACGGCATTACTATTTTCGCTGGTGTGCCGACGATGTATTGGGGCTTATTAAATTATAAAGGCGATCAGTTCGATTATAAATCAATAGCTGAGAAATTACGGGTATGTGCTTCAGGAGGTGCTTCCTTGCCGATACAAGTCATGAAAGAATTTGAGGAACGTTTCAAAGTGCCCATTATTGAAGGATATGGGATGTCTGAAGGTTCCCCTGTAGTGACTTTCAACCAATTGAATGTAGGCCGTAAACCGGGTTCGATCGGTACGCCTGTTTGGGGAGTAGAGGTCAAGATCGTAGATGAAAATGATCAGGAGGTACCCGTAGGAGAGAAGGGAGAGCTTTTATATCGAGGACACAATGTGATGAAGGGGTATTACAAGCGCCCAGAAGCCAATGCCCAAACCTTGCGTGGAGGATGGATGCATTCAGGCGATGTTGCGATTAAAGATGAAGATGGGTTTTTCTATATCGTCGATCGTACCAAAGACATGATTATTCGCGGTGGCCTCAATGTGTATCCTAGAGAAGTGGAAGAGGTGATGATGAAGCATGAGGCTATTTCGCTGGTGGCTGTTATTGGTTTGCCGGATGAGCAATTTGGCGAAGAAATCAAGGCCTGTGTGGTATTGAAGGAAGGAGCTTCAGCGACACCAGAAGCGATTATCGCCTGGACAAAAGAACATATTGCAGCTTATAAATATCCACGAGTAGTAGAAATTCTAGACAGTTTACCTATGACGGCTACGGGTAAGATATTGAAGAAGGAATTGCGGAAACAATAAAGCTGCCAACTTATTCGGGGCGCTGAGGTTGATCAAAAGAGAATGGACCACTAACTGGTCTTTTAAACTGAATGGACAAGCCTCAAGTCGCGCCCCGAATCAAAGAGTTTGACAGGACTCATTCCCTATCACGGCCGGCCAATGTTACTATCAGATCGCCCATATGCTTAGGCTTCCCTACTGGTCAGAGAATGGCATTTTTTAAACTAGATACTGAGACTGCATATATTTTAAGTGCAGCTTTGCAGCGGGCTGCTATCTATTATTGTGGACGGCTTTTTCTATTTCAATTAAGCTTCTTTTTTAGCCAACCGTTAACCTATCGCTACCTTAAAAAGTGATGCGTTTACACTGAAAAAATGAAAATGAAGTCCCAATTTCTAGACGAAAAAAGACAGAAGCCCAACGCTTGTTTTCAAGAACTAGTTTAAATCTGTAATTTTGCGGCTACAATTATTACCATGAAGAAAATTACTGTATTCTCAATCGCTTTCCTTTTTTGCCTCAACCTCAAAGCCTGGTGGGATCCCGGCCATCTAATCGTGGCGATGATTGCCTACATGCAATTGGACGATACTGCTAAGGCAGGGGTAGATGATTTAGTCAAAGTACTAGAGCGAGACTATCCCTATGTCAATCATTTTGCGGCTACTGGGCCATGGCCGGATGACCTCAAAGCAGAGGGCGTACGAACCTATGATACCTGGCACTATACCAATATTCCTTACAACCCTAAAGGGGTAGCTCTTCCTCCCAAGGCGGAGATCAATGTAGTTTGGGCGATCAATCAGATGATGAAAGTGTTGAAGTCATCCAGGGCTCGACCCGTCGATAAGGCTCGCCATTTGGGCTTCTTGGTCCATTTTGTGGGGGATATCCACCAACCTTTACATAGTACTACAGTATATGATAATGACCTTCCCGCGGGCAATGTAGGGGGTAATACCTTTCCGTTAGATACTAAAGCTTGGCGCAATCTCCATTCTTTATGGGATGATGGTTGTGGTTATTTAAGCGAGTACAATGATATCAATCCTTATGGTAAGCCAAAGAAAGCTTTGACAGAAGCTGAAATCGCTCGGCTATGGGAATTAGCGACCAAAATTGTTGAAGAAGTACCCAAGGGAGATATCGTGGGCTTAGAGGTAAGTGATCCTGATTTTTGGGCCTTGGAAAGCCATAAATTGGCTGTTTCCCATGCCTACCAAGGGGTAAATGAAATCAATGATAGAGGGCGTAAGATTTGGTTGAAACCGAATGGCGTACCTTCGGAAATGTACCTCGAAAATGCCCAGAAAGTAGTGGTGAAGCGACTGGCCACGGCGGGTTATCGATTAGGCGAAATGCTCAATGCTGCCTTAGGCGAAGAGGAGTAAGTTCCTAAATAGATAACCGTTTTCAATACGGCTAACTATCAAATAGACTTCAGCCAGTTTGCCTAGCTGCAATACTTCTCCTGGCTGAAGTCTATTTTTTGAAGGTTCTCCGACAAATTTGTGGAAAGTGTAATTTCCGATTATAGAAGCATGCTCTTATGAGCCCGATATTGCAAAATTTCAACTATTTTAGTGTAAATCCTATCTTGATCCTGCAGCCTTAAAGATATTCCAAGTAGGGAAAAACAAGTTCTCTCCCTTCCCCTCGATAATTCTTTATTTTGCTCTAAAGTATTTTGTAGATATGGCAAGAATACTTGCTTTCTGTCTCTTATACACATCTGACGCTGCCGACGAAGAGGATAG
>CAJXUM010000040.1 GCA_913060855.1 uncultured Lewinella sp.
TCTACACTATCCTCTTCGTCGGCAGCGTCAGATGTGTATAAGAGACAGAAATAGAGGAACTCGCCCCTCGGCGCATTACCCTCACTTTAGATGATCAACACTTGATCAAATTGCGAGAAATGGCCAAAAAGCGAAAAACTTACCTCAAAGAGATGATTAAGGAAATTGTAGCGGATTATCTGCAACAGCACTCGAAATAGCCTATAAAAGGACTTATTTCTTTTCATTCTCCTACAAACGTAGTTCATTCCTTCCCTTCAGCTTCCCGTTTCCACATTTAATCGATGTTTTCGACCTCTTCATCAAATCTTTTTTCGTTCAACTTGAATTAAGCCGTACTTGCAGTCATTCTTAAACGAAGAAATTTTAACATTCTGATAACGAAGGACAAGCAACTTTAGTCATTTTTAAGCGTCCTTACTATAAAACCACCTTAATATAAGGACTCTGTAGCTTACCGAACTAGTCACCGAAAAAACACCCTTCTCTGAAATATATAAATTCAGAGAAACACACACAAACAAGTATATTAAATCATCTGATTGTTAATAAAAACCCGTGCTGTTATGAAACGATTTCACTGGCTGGCTACCCTATGCCTTGCCTTAATGACTGCTCCTATGTGGGCAAATGATGCAAATCCTATTACAACCTCCGACATCCTTGTGACCGCCAAGATTACTTCTGGCAAAACCATCAACCTTAAGGTTGCTAACTTGCAAATGGAAAAAACTTCCATTCGCATTACCGATATGAAGGGAGATAACACATTCTATCGCGATTTTGTTAAGGATCACAATGGTTATGGCCGTCGTCTGAATTTGAGTGATTTGCCAAGTGGTAAATACATGTTGACCGTCAAGCAAAAGGATGAAAAGGTGAAGCAGATTATTGTGGTAAAAGATAACTATGTATTGTTATCGAGCGTTATCCATCAGCAGACATAGCCTCGCAATAATTTATAAAATGGATTACAAATAGATGAAAGCTCATCTATTGGAAAGCCTCCACTACAAATGTTAGTGGAGGCTTTTTTTGGGAGTTGGCTAATAGAGCAGTTGTACAGGGCCAAATTATCTTCTTCAGCAAGCCATTTCAGCATAAAGTCTAATGCTCAAAATACTTCACCCTTGTGTCATTTTTAGGCTGGCATTTACTTCTTCTTTCTCAAATCGTTAACTTGCCTAAAATTTCCTCTTATGCAAAAGTATAATTTCTACCTCCTTCTAACCCTAGGCCTTTTTTGGGCCTGCAATGGCAGTACTACAAAGTCAAGTAGCGACAGTAAATTTTCTGCAGAAGAATTGAAAGAACAGCAAGTACTCTGGGATGAATTGATGGCAGTTCATGATGAAGTCATGCCCAAAATCAGCAACATCCATAAGTTAGGGCGACAGTTGAAAAACTATAATGAAACAAAGCAAGGTGTACCTGAGATTGTCTCAAAAAGAGTAGAGTCTACGATTACCTTCTTGGAAGAAGCAGATGAAAGCATGTTTTCTTGGATGAATAATCTTCGCCAATTGAAGCCCTTACAGGATACAGAGAAACACAAAGATATTTTGATCTATCTACGTGCTGAGCAAGAGCGGATGGCAAAAGTGAAGGAAGTCATGCTGATGAGTCTTGAAGAGGGAAGTATGCTTGTCCAAGAATTGGGCATCACTAATCAAAAATAAAAATGAGATCATTATTCTGTTTATTCGTTGCAACGATTATTCTTAGCGCTTGTCAGCCCAACCGGGAAAGCCTGCCCGTCTTAGGTAATCACATCATCGATCCAGCTACTGGAGATACAACCTATCATGAGATTCCGGCTTTTTCTTTTGTCAATCAGGATGGCCAAATGATTCGTGAAACAAATCTTGATGGGAAAGTCTACATCGCTGATTTTTTCTTCATTTCCTGCCCTACGATTTGCCCTACTGTGGCTCGACAAATGAAGCGTATTCATGATCGATTCGAGGACGATGATCGTCTGGCACTTGTTTCTTATACCATTGACCCCAAAAGAGATACCGTTGCCCGATTAAAGAAGTATGCTGACGGACTGGGAGTAGCTTCACCAAAATGGCAATTCTTGCGAGGGGAAAAAGATGTCGTCTATGACTTAGCGCAGGATTATATGAGTATCGCCCGAGAAGATCCCAATGCCCCTGGAGGCTTCGATCATAGCGGTTGGTTACTTTTAATTGACGACCAAAGGCATATTCGATCATTCTGTAATGGAACCGAGGAAGAGGCCGTCGATAAATTCATGGAAGATATTGATCTACTGCTTTCAACGATGGGAACGGCTACTTCAGACTAGGGTTTAGACTTATAAAGCGGAAGTCAAATAATCATATCTTCAGCATAAAGAAGGTTTGGGATAGTGCGCTATCCCAAACCTTCTTTATTAATTGTCGCTGTCTTTGCTCGCCAAGACTTGTGTTCCTCCCCGACATCTACTAACTTTGGAATCCTTATCCAAGGACTGCTAACCTATTAAAAAAAAGTATGAATAAAACAGGACATCAACACTCAACCCACCAACACTTTATTACAATACCTTTAATCCACTTTATCAAGTCTCAAATAAATAAGAACGGACAACTCAGTTTTTTTCTGGCTCTTTTCCTTGCTATTCTACTGCCACAAGGATTGCATGCACAAGACTTATCCCCTCGCCTACCTTTGGAAGAAGTAGATTTGCTTATGCTCCCTCGGCAAAATAATGAGAAGCTTATACAAACCGAACTAGCCCAACGACAACCTGGTGTCCCGCCGCGATTTGCGGTCAGTTTCCCCACTGCTATCAGTCCATTAAAGGAGGGGAATTGGGAAGAGTTATCAGACGGAAGTAGCATCTGGCGGTTTCGCCTGCTGTCACCCGCTGCGCACTCGATTAACCTTGGGTTTGGCGAATTCTACCTTCCCGAAGGCAGTAAATTGACATTATATTCTCCAGACTACAAAAATAAATTAGGCCCTTTTACAGTAGCGGACAATGATGATCATCGCGAATTTTGGACGCCTATTCTGGCAGGTGATGAGATGGTCGTAGAATTGCGACTCCCCTCTACAGAAAAGAAAAACCTTAGCCTTAAAATCACTACAATCAATCATGATTTCATGGGCTTCTCCACTTTTGTGTCATCGGGTTCGTGCAACCTTGATGTGATTTGTGGCATAGATGATGGATGGGAAATTGTGGAAGCCTATCGGGATATTATTCAATCTGTTGGCGTTTATAGCACCGGCGGCAGCACCTTCTGTACTGGGTTCTTGGTCAATAATGCGCGCGAAGATTGTACCCCTTTCTTTATGACAGCTGACCATTGTGGTCTCCGATCTGGCAATGCGGCTAGTTTAGTTGTGTATTGGAATTTTGAAAACAAAAGTTGTAGAGCTCCCAATAGTACTTCTAGCGGGGGAGCAGGCGATGGAATATTGAATGATTTCAACTCCGGGGCTATTCTCCGAGCTCGGAGTAGTGCTACAGATTTCACCCTTTTAGAGTTGGATGATGATGTGAGCGAAACCGCAAATGCTTTTTTTGCAGGTTGGGATGCCAACACGAATTTGCCGATTGATACGGTCATTGCCATTCACCATCCCAGCACTGATGAGAAGCGGATTAGTTTTAGTTTTGAAGAAATCTATAAAGGGAATCAAAATGGACAAGGAGTAGCCAATGGCGGTTATCTCGTCGTTCCAGAATGGAGTATTGGTACGACGGAAGGAGGTTCTTCCGGTTGCCCATTTTTTGATAAGAATAAGCGAGTGGTTGGTCAGCTCTTTGGCGGGGCGGCCTCCTGTAATAACAACAGTTATGATTCCTTTGGCTGGTTGGCTATTTCCTGGGAAGGGGATGGAACGCCTGAGACTCGTCTACGAGATTGGCTTGATCCGGATAATAGTGGAAAAATGGCCATCGATGGTCGGTCGCAGAATTCCTGTAACTTCAACCTAGAAACTAGTGCGACTGACTTCCAATTTTGCGGAACTACCGAATTCAATTTTGAATTGAGTCCCAGTGAAAACTTTGTCGAAGAAGTGACACTGACTGCTCAAGGTCTTCCTACGGGTGTTTCGGTTTCCTTTTCCATTAATCCCGTACAAGCTGATACTTTTAGTACAGCAACCATTGAGGGCCTTGATCAATTAGCGCCAGGGTCATATACCTTTAGCATTAGTGGCACTGATGGGACCGAGACGGCAGTGACAGATTTCAATTTTAGCCTTTCGGAAACACTGCCTAGTGTGCCCATCCTTTCCGCTCCGATTGATGCCGCTGCCAACCAAGGCACTGCACAGACCTTTAGCTGGGATATTGTGCCTAATGCCCAGACTTACGAATGGCAATTAAGTACCAGCCCCAACTTTGAAAACATAGTCGCTCAAACTACTAATTTAGTGGATCCTAGCATTTTGAATCAAGATCTAGTGATTGAGACTACTTACTATTGGCGTGCCCGTGGGATCAATAGCTGCGGAGAAGGGACTTGGTCGGATGTATTTTCACTGACTACCTCAGGAGCCTATTGTCTGGTCGCGACTACCGATGTTCCCATCAATATTATATCTAGCAATCCCAATATCGCCAGATCTACCATAGATGTTGCCCAATTGGGACAAATTGCAAGCCTGAGCCTGAGCCTGGACATCAAGCATTCTTATATTACGGACCTAAAAGCCAATCTGATTTCTCCCTCAGGTACTTCCATTACGCTATTTAGCAATCCTGGAGATAATACAAGCTTTCAAGGTTGTAGCAATGATGATTTATTGCTCAGCTTCAGTGATGATGCCACACAAGCGAATAGCGTTTTAGCCAACCGTTGTGCAGATACCTCTCCGGCGGTGAGTGGGAATTTCATGCCACAACAGGCTTTTTCCAACCTAGCGGGAGAAGAAGCCAATGGCGTTTGGACCCTGGAAGTGATAGATGAATTTGATGAAGATGGTGGGGAAATTAGTAGCTGGAGCCTTGATATTTGTACGACCTATCCTGCCACAGCTAGCTTAGTAGCCAGTTTGCCTGATATCTCGATTTGCCCTGATGAATCCTTCTCCCTCCAGCTAATCATTGGTGCAGGTTTTAATGGCAATGCACTACAACTATCTACTGAAGAATTACCAGTCGGTACGGCTATTGAATTTGCCCAAAATCCGGCCACTCCGGCTTCAATCATCAATGTTACAGGTAGTGGTTTTAATACCCCAGGAACTTTGCCGCTTACCTTTAGCGTCACAGATGGGAATATCACGGCGATGACGACGGTTGACCTGCTTATCAATAATTTGCCTGCTGACTTGGTCCCACTCCAACCGACCAACGCGGCGACCTTAGTTGGAGTAGCCCCTGCACTCGGCTGGAGCACCAATCCGGCTGCAGATAGTTACCAAGTCACGGTCAGCACCGCGGAGGACTTAAGCAACCCCATTATTCAAACCGGAACATCCAATACGGTGATTAATATCGGCGAGCTAATCAAAGGACAAACCTATTACTGGCAAGTAGCAGCTACCAATGAATGTGGTACAACATTGAGTGAACGTTGGTCTTTTACGACGGTGCCTGATCTCAGTTTCACCACTAATCCAGCCACAATTGCGGCCTGTCCAGGAGATAGTCCTCAATTTTCCTTTGAGGTCGATCCCGATTTCCTTGGCCCAGTCGACTTAACTTATACCATTTTGCCAAACAGTAATGTTACATTGGAAAGTGAACTGTCCTTTGTTGGCCTTACACCCGGTCAAAATGTAGCCATCAATATCACCAATTGGGAAGCAGTAATGGCAGGGGATTATACCATCCAGTTATCACTAAGTGATGGTACATTGTCATCGAGTACGACCGTTGATTTAGCAATTCTTTCGATCCCCGACGCCCCAGCCTTGACGGCACCGGCGGACCTGAGTAATTTAGTAGCTCCCCCTTCTTTGTTAAGTTGGGAAACGGTTGCTGGGGCCATAAACTATAGCATCGAAATCGCTTCTGATGCCAATTTTGAGAATATTCTGGAAAGTGGAGACACAGATGGCACTAGTTATGCACCCAATTCTATTGTGGATGGCGGAAACTATTTCTGGCGAGTAACGGCCAATAATAGTTGCGGAACCACAGCTGCCACTCCTTTTCAGTTTACGTATATGCCCAATGCTATCCAAGAGATCGGAGGTACGACTATTAGCCTGTTCCCGAATCCGACGATAGCGGATGTAAATATTCAACTTTCAAATCCTTTGACTAGCACTTTGCAGATAACGCTGCATCGGATTAATGGCCAGGCCCTACAACAATGGCAAATCCCTAGTGGGGTAAATCGTCAATCTGTTTCCTTAACAGGTTTGCCAGCGGGAGTCTATTTATTACGGCTAAAAAGTGAGGAGGGACAGGTGATCGCTAGGATTATTAAGAGTGAGGGATAAATAAAGGGTACAAGTAGGCAAAATATTTTTTCAGTAGGCAAGGTACCAAAAACCGATTATAGCCTAGCTACATGAGGTTTTTGGAAACGCAGCCTGGTGGAAAAAGATAAAGCATAGTGGTATCTTTTATTTGTGCCTCATTCTTTAAACAATAATCCAGTTCTGGTCATCAAATAAGAATCTGAAATTAACAGGCTTTATGCTGAAATAATTTGTAGGGAGCTAAATTATTTCAGCATAAAGCCTAACAAAACTACTTGTAATGAACAATTCGAAATTCTATTTTTTATTCCTGCTATGCTTTGGCCAGGGTCTGCTCCTTGCACAATCCAATCTACAAAATGCGATCAATAGCTTTGCCAAGGACCCCATGCTCAAACATGCAGGATTAGGCATTAGTGTTGTCGATGTAAATTCAAACAAGGAGATTGGACAATTTGACTCGGAGCGAAGTTTGGTTCCGGCTTCCTCACTTAAAGTCTTGACGACAGCATCCGCTTTGGCCCTGCTTGGGACAAACTATAGCTATACGACCACCTTGGCTTATACCGGCACCATTGATCCACAGGGCGTGTTAAATGGGGATGTCATCATCCAAGGAGTAGGTGATCCTACGCTAGGTAGTCCAGAGATGGAAGGCGCACTTGCATTGGAAGCCTTGTTGGACAAATTCAGTATGGCTTTACAACAAAAAGGGATCAGGAAAATCTCTGGTTATATTATTGGTGATGCTTCTTTTTTCGGCACCGCTGTGAATGGAAAATCTTGGCAGTGGAACGACCTAGGGAACTACTATGGAGCCGGTAGCTGGGGGCTCAATTTTCATGATAACTTGTACTATCTGCGTTTTCAGCAATCTTCCAAATTGGGTTCGACGCCACGCATTGCGGCCATCGAACCGGAGATTGGCGAATTACGCTTCACGAATGAATTACAGTCAGCTGGAGCAGGAACGGGTGACAATGCCTATATCTATGGCGCACCTTACACTTATGAACGTTTCGTGAGAGGTACGATTCCTGTAGGCAGGAAATTATTCACCGTCAAAGGTTCCATCCCTGATCCGCCACTATTTGCGGCCCAGCAGCTTTTGCAGCGCCTACAAAATGCAGGCGTCACAAGTGGGAAAGGAGCTACTAGCGATCGGCTATTAGGTCGTCCGTTAAGCACTGCCCGGCAAAACTTAGTAAAGCACAGCTCGCCTTTATTAAAGGATATTATCAAACGCACGAATATCAAAAGTGTCAATCTATACTGTGAAACCTTGCTTCGCACCGTCGGAAAAGTAAAAGGACAAGGTGGAAGTGTAGAGGATGGTCTAGCAGCCATTAATACCTTCTGGCAAACGAGGGGGCTATCTTTTGACGGCGTTAATCTATCCGATGGAAGTGGGCTATCTTCAAAAAATGTGGTTACGGCTAAATTCATGGCGCAATTCATGCGTAAAGTAGCCAAAGACGATAAGATCTACACTGATTTCAAAGCCTCCTTGCCGGTAGCTGGTAAATCGGGCGGGATGTCCTACACCTTACGAGGTACGACTGCGGCAGGCCGAGTCTATGCCAAAACGGGGACGCTTAGCAACGTACGGTCATTAACCGGTTTTGTAGAAACCAAATCCGGCCGCTTACTATCCTTTTGCATCATGGCTAATAATTTTAAAGGTAGTGGTGGGCAAATAAGAAAGAAAATGGAGAAGGTTTTATTAGCCATGTGGGCCCTTTAATCCGCTATCCGTGATAAGCGCATAGACTTATGAAACTCAGCTCACTGGTATCACTACTTTTGAGGATAAAAAGCGGAATCATACCTACTATTCAGCCAAGCGATACATTTTCAATACTTGCCATATTGGAGCCTTTAATGTAACTTTACCCACGGCACGATGACCAAAATGACAATCACATATGAAGCTCAAAGCGATCACTCTTCTGATACCCTTGCTAGTAATGCTTATTACACTTTCGTGTAATGATTCACAGCGACCTTCTGATTTCCCACCGACACTCAGTACGGACCCAAATGATAAACAGCCTAGCGGTGATGATAATGGAGGTACGACCGAGGTCGTCACCTCTGGACTTACGAAGGATTACTTGAATACGAATCGAGGTATTTGGCAAAAACCTGAATTAATCCTACAGCTTTTAGGCAACCTAGAAGATAAGGTAGTAGCTGATATTGGTGCAGGGACGGGCTTCTTTGCTTTCCGTTTGGCGCCAAAAGCTAAAAAAGTAATTGCTGTTGATATCAACCCGGTATATACCCGGACATTGGATAGCTTAAAAGTATTCCGATTGGCTGATGATATTCAGGAAAGACTGGAAACCCGTCTAGGAAAGGAAAGTACCCCCAATTTAAAAGATGAGGAGGTCGATATCGCTATTATTGTCAATACCTTCGTTTATATCCGTGATAAGGTGGGTTACCTTCGTGCATTAAAGAAAGGTATTTCTAAGGGGGGTAAATTGCTGATTATCGAGTTCAAGAAAAAACGATTGCCTGAATTTGTAGAGCCTACTCAAAAATATCGCTTGCCGCTTCATGAAGCGGAGAAGATGCTCTACTCTGCGGGTTATAAAAATATTGAGGCCAATGATACGGCCTTGGATTATCAGTATATTTTGGTGGCAGAGAAATAAGGATGTGTTTAGACTTCAGAAGTGAGTTGGTCGATACTAGGCAGATTTCCTTCTATCAACTTCACCATTTTTGGATATATAATATTGGATGTTGGCTACAAGCTCATGCTTGTATGCCGGTTTTGGCTGCGAGCTCCAGCTCGCTGTAAGTAATTATAGTACTTGTGTGCTTTTTCTCGGCGAGCTGGCTCGCAGCCAAGGGCCGCAATACTAGCGAAACTAGTAGCGAACATCTCATATTATATCCCAAAATGGTGAAGTTAAGCATAGGGTATCCGCATAGGATCGACCACCTCACTTCAGGAGTCTAAGGGCCGCACATATCAATCTAAATCTTACTCGGACCGAGACTTACTCAAAATAACTACCAGCTAAACCAGCTAAACGACCAAGTACACAAACCTATTTGTATTTCAAAGATTCGGCCCACATCTTTGTAACATCTACTTGACTACTCAGCCCTTAAAAACCAAATGATGTTGCAGGAATGGCTATACAAACCGTGGCCCTGGTATATTGTCGGGCCACTCATGGGGGCAACGATTCCCATGTTATTATTTTTTATGTCTTCCCACAAAATGATTTTTATTGGAACACTGGCCGGGGTATTCTCGTATGCAATAGTAAGAGATCACCTACCGCATTAAAGGAAGCATACCACAAAAACGGCCCCTCCGTAGGACAATTTAAAGTTCAAATTGACCTGTGTATAGTACTTTTTGACACCCAAAACCAAAGATAATGACCAAAGATAACCAACAACCTTCCTTCCTAAGCTTAAAAGATAATGCTCCAATCCCCTCTACTCATGGAGAATCAGAAAGCTCGTGGCTCGTAGCAGTAGCCTGCCTGACCTGTTTTCCGATCATTTACCTGCTGGGGAGGATTGCGATCTTTTTGCTTACTTAGTTTAGCCTCTATTGTCATTTTACACGAGCTAGTTTGTACTCATCTTTTCGCTGTTTTCCTTTCACCGTTCCATCTGTCCAGGCAAAAAGATGATCGATATCTTCTTGCTGGTAACCGATGATTTGTGGATAATCATGTTCTTTATTTTCAAAGACCCAATGCTCATCCTCCATTTTTATTAAAGTGAATAAGGTGGGGGCCGAATTATTGATGATCGCGATGTACGTCCAATGAATTCCGATTTTTTGGATGCGCAGATCCTCGACTAGAATAGTGTCCTGGCCTCTTATCCAATAACCTTCTCCTTGTAGTTGTTCCGCAGATAGTTTTTCCCATTTCTCAATATAAGTACCTCCACCGAGGGGTCCTTCCCAATGACCGACTAAGGCATCAAAGGGAGTACTCGGGGTGGCGGAAGGTCGGACTTTCTGACTGCAAGCCCAAATACCGCTGCAAAGACATACGAGAATAATCATTCGCTTCATGATAAAGATTTTTGTTTCGGGCAAAACTAGCTTACCCGCTCAATTCAAAATTGTACAAAAGCGACATTTAGCCTGATGTAAAGTAGTCGGTAAACAGGTGTTCTTGCTTAAAATAGGACTTAGGGGTATAGCCGGTAAAGGCTTTAAAATCTCTGATAAAGTGTGCCTGGTCAAAATAGCCACTTTGATAGGCTAGCTCGGTGAGGTTATTAATGGAAGGCGCTTCTGCCAATTGTAAGCTATGCTGGAAACGAATAATCCGTGATAGCATTTTTGATTGCAAACCCGTTACCCTGAGGAATTTACGTTGAAAGTGGCGTGGACTGATGGTAAAAGCTTGTAGCATTTCGTTGATTTCCAGTTTCCCGCCCTGTTCCATTAAGGTACTCCCTATTTGACCAATCAAGGGATCTATTTGCTGGTAACGGAAAAGCTGTCGGTGCAAAAAATGCTGAAGGAGCTGTAGTCGTTGAGTTGGAGAAGTTGCATTTAAAATTTGATCTTCCAAATCGCGACTGTCCTGCCCAAATAGGTCGTGAAGGTCGATACATTCATTGGTGAATTCCTGCGGGGAAAGCCCAAGGAAAGGATATAAACCCCAAGGGTGAAATCGTACCGCAACCATGGCGACCTGAGTGGCTGGAACTAGTTCGATAAAACGAGTGATTTGTCCATAGAGCAAACTACGAGGTTGCCGGTGTAACTGACCAATTTGATACTGATGAAACGCATCGCCATAATGAAACACCATTTCCATGCATCCATCTGGCAGGACTTGCTCTGCCGGACCTGCTTGATAATTTGGACCACTTTCTAATACCCAAAAACATTTGATGAAGGACGCAAGGCTTGATGGCGGAAGATATTCTCGGTAATACATGGCGTAAAATTACGGGAAGACCAGGCAATAAATGAAGACTTTAAGTGCTGCTTATTCATCGGAAGGAGACTTAGGTGATCTAGTTAGTTCTCCCTGAATTTGATCCTTTAAAAGGTAAGTGGGTTGATGGGTTTCGCGAGCTAATCGCTGAATATCCTCGTATTCCAATTTACTTTTTTTCGTTTGCAGCGGCGTAATACTCTCTTTGATTTTCAACTGGCCTATGGAAGATTGGACTTCCATTATGGATCTCGGTAATTCTTTGCGAGATACCGGATAATAACGCAGTCCAATGGTACTGGTATGCTCGAATAGGTAATTGGCCACTGATTCCAGTTGATTTTCGGCCAACAGAACGCGGACTAGAAATCCCAAGCGACCTTTTTTCATCATTTGTTGAATCAGACCAAAATCCGTCGCTCCCGCTTTCAGTAGGCCCGCTTGAAAGTCCGTTCCCAGAAACTCGGCCGACATATCATCAATAGCCGTCTCTATTTGTACGAAGGCTTTTTTTTTACATCCGCTGTTTCGATGAGAGAAATACGAACGACATTGGGATAATGAAAATCCATCTTACCAGGGCCATAGGCAATGCGTTGCGTAATGAAGGTATGGGCCTCAAATTTGGGTTGTAGATATTGTAGGATAGCGGCTCCTGTAGGCGTTACTTTTTCTCCTCGCTCTTCTCCTGCATAGGTAGGAATCCCTTTTAATAACTCGGCGGTGGCCGGGGCGGGGACCGGAAGCATGCCGTGCTGGGTTTTGACCATCCCGAAACCGGTACAAACGGGTGTACAGTACACCGCTTTCAGTTGCAATTTATCGATTAAGATGGCATTGCCGACAATATCAATAATGGAGTCTACGCCACTGATTTCATGGAAGTGTATCTTCTCTAATGGAATCTGGTGGATTTGTGATTCGGCCTTACCGATCAGTAGGAAAATATCGTGGGCTATCTGCTTGGCTCCATCACTAATCGATGCTTTATCGATGATAGCTTGAATATCGCTGAGGTGGCGATGATGATGGTGATGATGGTGCCCATGGTCATGAGTATGTTCGTGATCATGCTGATGACTGTCATGGCTGTGGGTATGAGAATGTGTATGTCCATGATCATGGGAATGTTCATGACTATGAGTGTGCTCATGGCTATGATCTTCCTGACTAGCTTTGCTCTCGTTTAAATCGATTACCTCTACATATTTGCAGTTGATACCGTTTTTGTCAACTGTTTTGATTAAGACTTGTCCATCAGGTAAGTTCAATTGTTTGGGTAATTGCTCGAGTTCATCATAAGCGTCTAGCAACTCGGCGAAGGCGCTGAGCAACATATTACCAGAAAGGCCAGAAAAGGCTTCTATATAGATCGTATTCATCGTGTTTCTTACTTAGAAAAGGTTTGTAAAATTCGAATGGCACTCATCGCGGCCCCATAGCCATTGTCTATGTTGACAACAGTGATGCCATTGGCACAACTGGTTAACATGGCATGAAGCGCAGTTTCGCCCTGCTTGGCTGTCCCATAACCGGTCGAAGTCGGAACGCCAATGATCGGCTGAGGCAATAGACCACCAATCACCGTAGGTAGCGCCCCTTCAAAACCAGCAATAACAATTAATATTTTATAAGTACGGAGTAAGTCTATTTTGTCCAACAATCTATGCAGTCCGGCCACGCCAATATCTTGGACCAAAGCACTGGGGTAACCCATATATTGTAGGGTATAAAAGGCTTCATGTGCTGCTGCCATGTCGGAGCTTCCTGCCGAAATAATCCCAACTTCTGCCACGGCTTTCTCCTGAGGTATGGCTTTGAGCATAAAGATTTCTCCAGCAGGATCATAAAAGCTATCGGGATAGACTTCTTGTAAGACCTGCGCTTTCTCAGCTTGGAGTTTGGTCACCAATACGTTCTGTCCTTGATTATTATATTCCAATAATAGCTCCTCCAGTAACTGCACCGATTTGGCAGCGCCATATACAACCTCCTCAAATCCCAATCTACTTTTTCTATCCTGATCAATCTCAAAAGGTTTACTCATGTATAGCGCGATTAAGTTTGCCAGATACAAAGCCCTCTCCATCGATGGCTACTTCTTCAAAGCCAAGGGCCTGGATACCGAAGGAAATCGGTATAAACTGCTGTCTCTTATACACATCTCCGAGCCCACGAGACCG
>CAJXUM010000041.1 GCA_913060855.1 uncultured Lewinella sp.
AGATCAGCCTCGGTCTCGTGGGCTCGGAGATGTGTATAAGAGACAGGAATGTAGGCTGAGGCTTGCAAGCAGGCTGTAAACCGGCGTTCTAAGCTCACGCTACGGCTGACTGTTTAAGGAAGCGGTAGCGCTGTGCGGCCTGCATAGATTGGAATTGTTACGGCTGTGTGGCGCTAGCGCTGGTTCGAATATATGGATTCCTCGTTTACAAACGACAAATAGCGGAGTGGCCTCACCAGCTACGACCTCACCACTGAAGTCTTGAAGCCATCAGTCGGCGTATATTGTCCCGAAAAGGGTCGGAATGTACTCAGTATTTTATAGGAAACGGAGCAGATCCTCCAGTACCAAAGTTTTCAAATTGTTATATCATACTGTCTACTAAGAAAAGCCTTCACCTCATCATCAATCCAATTAAACTGAATGACTTCTTCATACTCATTCAGCACCTTTATGCCTAATTTCTTTTTAATAACCTCCTTATGTTCTGGGCAAAACTTCACGGATTCGATAGAATTTACGATTTCAGTTTTATCTCTCATGAAATCAAAGAGACATCCTTTAAATTGATCCTCTGGATGCATGAGGTAGGTTTCTTCAACAGCCAATAATCTATTTAAAACCGTTATTCTGACGAGTTCAGTTACTATATATCGTAGAATAAAAGAATCATAATTCCCGGAGGCGAAACCTTCAGCTTGTAATCCCCAAACAGAAAGAGCAGCGTATTTTGGTCCAGTAAGGCTAAAGAAATTACTCATATTATCAGAATTCAGCGGGAAATCAACTAAAACGGCAACAACCTCCTGCTCCGTTATGGGGTCATCATGTAGCTCATCCACCATCTCAATAACTTTGGAGTAGTTTTCCTCCATGAAGTCAATTAAATTTACCGTCATTCTCCCAGGATATAGAATAATCTCAAAAGTTGCTATTTGTGAATTCAATTCGGAGATTAAATGCTTCAGCGCAGATTCATTATATGATTTGGAATCACTTTCACTGGCTGACAATTGATAGAGATGAAGCTCATATTTCTGTAGCCCAGGTCTAACAAAATAAAGAACTCCGATCAGCAATAATAAAATAGGCAAAAGATACAGAAGGTTAAATTTCCTCGGTGAAACCGTTATATTTCCTATCGTTTCCTCCAATTGCATAATACCGTAATTCACCTTATTGATCTCCTTATCAAATTCGGTATGTTCAATGATCCCTATATTGAATTGATCTGATAACCTTTCAAATTTTGCTTTTAGCGTTAAAACCTCTTTCTTCTTTAGCTTTCTGTTTTCTGATAATTGAACCAATAATGCCAATGCCTCTTTCGTTTCCCCTTTGCCAATAAGAGATTTAATTAGATTATCATTTTCCCTACTTCTTTCCATTTTATGTTATTTAGCATAAAAATAACCTTCTCTGACAATTTTTGTGGTCAACGCTTTAGATCGAAGAATTGTGTCCAAAGGAATCAAGGCTTTCGTCAAAAGCGCTGACTCAGAAACACAAGAACCCCTTATCCCTCTCTCGCTATATATCGAATTTGAAGGATGAGGTCAGAAACCGTATTATAATCCAACTGCCTGAAACCAGATCATAACTCCAATCGCCAAAAACTAATCACGCCAGCCCTTTCAAAGGGGAGGTATCTTTCATCCCTGAGATTGTTTTCAAAAAGCCCCCCGTCTTCCGCTATCCACTCACACTTTATAGTGCATCAACATATAAATATTGGCTACTCCCATAGCCTCTATCTCAGTCACAGTCAAACCCAATTTCAAGGAAGATTCCTTATCAAAAGGTATAATTGAGCCGGTTATCCCTTCAAAAACAAGCCCTTTCATCGCTCCAAGGCTTGTTTCCTGGACATCACTGAAAAGGGTGTCATTAAGTTGTCCTTTTGGCAAATCATCGAGGCTTGCTCCGGAAGCAGGCTCAAAATACAAGCTAACCGCATGTGGCTTGAGCTCTCGCTCCCTGACAAAAAATGGGAAATGTCTGTGTGTCAACACAATTTCACATTCGTCATCCGGCTTGTGTGTCAAATCATTCCACTCCTTAGGGAATTCATCTTTCAAGCTGAACAATCTCAGCAACCCCGTTTCTTCATTTTCTTTGAGCCAGTTATTAATGCCTTCCCTGATGAAATTATTCACGGTACCCTTAAATCCATCGCCGCCATCCCTGGCGGTATAGTTTATGTGTATGATCACATCCGAGATCGTGTTGTAATCAAACTGCCGGAATTCCGTAGGCAATTCAAGCCGCCAGGAGCTGATGGCGCCGGCGCCTTCGAAAGGCAGGTAGCGCTCATCCCGGAAGTTGAGCTCGAAGAGGCCGCTGTCGCCCTGGGCGTGGCTAGTAGCGATGGATTGGATGCCAATGACATTATGAGTGAACCGGGGATCAAATCCATTTTCGCCTTCGAAGGCGTAAGGATAATCCTTTTCGGATGTGCCCGTGATTTTCCTTCTGAACCGATTCCCCAGCAAGGTGAGCTTGGCACTGACGCTGGTATATGGACCGGTCACACACGGGATCGTCAAGCTGACGGACTTGATGCGCCGCATGTATTGTCCGGGATGATCTATGTCAAATACTATTTCTGGAATATTAAAATCGCAGGAGCCGGTTTCTCGCAGTTGCAGCAATACTTCAGGATTTAACAAGGCCAAGGAAATGTGTTTGGTCAACTCGTACTCCCTTTTGTTTTTCTCCAGGTAGGCAGCCTCCATGCGCTTCAGATCAAAATAAAGCTGGTCGCCAGATAACAGGCCTTTTTTCAAATTATTCCAATAAGCAGGTTGAATAAAATTGGTAGTTTCTATGCCTAACTCATGCCTGTAAGCTTTTTCTGACTGACGAGCTAAATCCAGTGCCATTTGGTAGCATTGGAAATACAAGGAGGATAATTTCCCTTTCATCCAGTTGTACAACTGTCTGTTAGTGAACTTATCTTCTAGGTAAGCAGCTACTTCTTCTGCATTTTCCATTTGCAGCTGGTGAATATCTTTTTCTTTTTCCGCCATCGCTTTCCGTATCTCAGCCGCAGCGATTTGTTTGTCTATTTGTAAGCCTTCAGCACGAGCCAAGTCAACTTGGAAATTCCAATCTTCTTTTCGCCGCGCATAGCCAGCCTTTATTCCACTCATAGAAGCTGCACTTTGCAGTAACGAAGCGTAAATCAATAGGTTTTTACTGAAAGCCTGTATAGCTGGTCCGATACTGGATCCACCAGCCACTTTATTTAAATTTATTACACCACCGGCCCACCCGATCAAAGCTCCTACATATACATCAGGAACGTTATAACTACCAGCTGCTGCGGACTCAAGGGCCTGGCCAATTGCCTGCATGATAGTTGATGTTTTCATTAAGGTCAGTTGATTCTTCTCACCGCTATTCATATACTCCTTGTTACCATAATAAATATCTTTCATGGTAGACATCAACTTGCTCTTATGTAGGCTTTCTATTGCTAATTCTGCTTCTTCAATATTTTTTTCTTTTAGAATCTGTGTTGCCTTCAAAATGTTAGCTTCCTGTCTGGCTCGTATGAGGGAGAGTTCCTCCCCATCTCGCTTCTCAAAAGCGGAAAGTAGGGAATTGCCAAAGGAGCGAACATCATTACAGAAGTCAATAGCCTTTTGGAGCATATATTGGAATCGGTATTGCGGTAATGGGGCAAATAGCGCATTGATCGCACTACTGATGTCTATACCTGCAGCGGCAGCTTGGACCAGCAAAGCTGGATCGATGGGCGGGGCAAATAGTGGAAGCTGTCTGCTAACCCCCTCTATATTCATGCAGTTCCGAATTTTGAATAAGCGATCACCTAACGTATCCCAGTACCCTATAAGCTTGGTGTTTTGAGGAATACCAAAGTAAGATAATGAGTCTATTGATTGATCAATTCCGGAGGTGCTACCTCCATCTATACCGAGCCAAAATGAGGTCCCTGTTATAGCCCTGTTTTGTTGAGCTAAATCAAGAACGGGCTTTGCTGATTTGGCGGAATGAATAACATTTTCCAGTTCCTCTCCAACCAAAAGTATATCTTTTGTACTTTCAATCAAGTCGGAATAATTAACACGACCAATTTTTCTTGACCCCGGTAAAAACGTAGGAATGGGGCCGAGAATATCCGCTGCAATAATATACAATTGGGTGGCCTCATTGATCGCCTCTATCGTATCCCGTCGAAACAAATGGTCTCCCCAGGCAATTAAATTATCGAGGTATTTTGTGACGGTTACCATTGGATAGCTAGCTTTCCGTAAGCGAGCAATCAAGTGCGGGCTAAAGGGGCTCTTTTCCCAGGAACCAATCTGCCTTTCCAGTTCCTGAGCTTCAGTTTGTAATAACTGGGACAACTCAGTAGGAGTGTTTTCTTCCTGAAGTAGTTTGAAATAGTCAAGGAAAGGTCTGGTCTTCCAATAGAATGCCGGACTGCTTGTCAATGAACTATTTTCGGAATCAAAAGTGCTGTTGGTCGGATCAAAGATATGGTGGAACCACTGCTGAGCTTCCTCAAATTTTTGATGCTTACTCAACATATCTGCAATCAATAAGGGAGCGTGGAAAAAGAGTTCCCAGTTGTATTGAGCATACGCACCCTTAGCTGAGAAATCTACACTTTCTATAAAATCTGACGCATCAAAAACCTCTTCGTTTACAGGATGATATCCTGAAAGGCCAATATCTTCCTGATGTTGAGCCAATGCCAGCATCCCTTTAATGCCATCTTGGTGCAATACATTGATAAATTCTCGTACAAAAGGATGATAAAATACCTCAAACTTAAAATGGAGGTCTCCTAATATAGTTTCCCCATCGGATTTTAAGGTTCTCAGAATTGTTCGGGGTATTCCTTTTTGTTGAGGGAATGAAGAAACAGTACCATTTTTCAATTCATTCAAGAATGGTTCATTATCATTACTAGGGGAGGTATTGACTACAGCCTGTGTTTGAATTGTATTACTTGCATAGGTGCCAGCGACAGGATTCCTGCTGATGTCTAATTGAGTATTTCCATGGTCATCAATAGAAGCATGTATAGTCAATCCAATTTTACCATCAGAAACAAAAAAATTGTTTGCGTCTTTCGCTACGATGTCTTCAGGATTTGCGTCAAATCCTAATTCGACAATTCTATCCACAAAAGCTGTTGTGAAGTCGAAATTATCAATGCCAATATCTTTCAGAAATCCTTTGAAGCCATCTTCTTTGATAATTGCACCCCTTAAGTTATCCAATATTCCATCTAATATTTCAGGGCCTATGTCTCCAGAAACAATTAGGGGTTCATACATCCACTCATCGTCGTAAGGCTTATGCAGATCCAGAAGCTCTGGTGGATGATAAGGATCTAATTGAGTCTGTCCTTGTGGTTCTCTATCAGTGGATGGACCGGGATCAGGTACAGAAACGTCTGAACCCGCTTGAACTTTTCTTGTGCCGCCGGGACTAACAAAGAAGGTTCGTTTTTGGTCTTCGTAGAAAAAGGGCCCTTGGGCCAGGAAATCAGAATATTGATGAGGAATTAAAACTTTAAACGGAGGGCAATCTTCAGGTAGCGAAGATAAAATTTCTTCTTCGATATATTTAGAGGTATTTTCGTCGTCAGTTGCTTCTACGAATAAAGAAAAAGGGATACCGCCATTTCCCTGTTGCTTAATACGCATGTATTCAAGAAGTGTAGGATTAGGCAACTCCACAGGGTTATTCGGTAATTTTATGTTTATTACAGCCAGATTAAAATCACTTTTTGCCAAGACAAAAGAACCCTGATATGACCCATTGGTGTGGTAGAAGCAGTGTATGCTAAAGCCATCTTCATCGCTATGAGTTGTAGTAAAGTACAATTTATCCTCTGGAAGCAGGCTTCCAATTTTCAAGACATCCTTTGATACTTTTGGTGAAACCCATTTGCCAAACCTGTATTCACTCCAGGATATCTTAATTTCTTTGACTTTTGCCGGAGTTGATGAAATTCGAATATCTTCATCTTCCTTAATGGCTGATTGTGCATCATCAATTATTCCTTCTAAGTTACTGATATACATATTTAGTGGCCCAATCAATGAGAATCCTCCTTCTGCATCTACTGGATCAGAGAATTTAGCATCTATTTGATCAATACAGTCCTTTATTGCAGACATTGCCCCCTCAATTGCCGCTGCTGTATTAGCACCTATAATGTTTTCATCAAGCTTTTTGTAAATCGTGGAAAATCCTATTATTTGATTGTAAAATATATTTATCGATTTTAGGATATAATCCAAAAAATCAACTTGAGTATTTAAATAATAATCGATAAAATCATTCAACCTATCACAGTTGTCATTCATTAATTCCAATCTTCTTTTGAGATCAGCCAAGATTGTATTGGTTTCTGTATCTGATTCTTCAGATTGTTTTTTATGAAAAACAGGCCACAACAAGAACAACCGCCTTTTCCAAACCAACGGCATCAAATATTCTCCTTCAATGTCCAGATTTACTTCTGTCCAGGGCGACCAAATACTCTCTTCGAGCTTTCGATAGAAATACTTATGGGGTTGATCTTTAGTTCTGCCAAATACATGCAACCGGTCAATAACAATTTGGCCATCATCCGCTTTCTCTTGTTCATGGTACTGGCCACAAATCTCCAATCTGGCTACTTCATCCAATTTCTCCAGGTAATGTAGGAAGGCATTTCCTACGTTCTCTTCATTGATCTCATTTTGTAATAGTTCTTCCTCTAACTCCTGGAAGAAGGGCGTTTTATCGTCCCGAAGTTCCGGTTCAATCCAGTTTTCAGGATAGAGAAATATCTTCCTTGCTGCTTCCCAAACCCGATAATTTTTCATCCATTTCCATTGGGCCTGCCACTCTGCCCTTCGGTCTTCAGAAATCTCGAAAGTTTCCAGGTTCATAAGCAAGCGCTGAATAAACAATTGAATGGAACTAATCCCTGACTTGATCCTCGAGGTCATCATACAGGGACTCATTTCAGGGTCAATTAAGAAATGAGTGTAAAGATCATTGGTGTTTTTCCATTCCTCTTCTTGATGCAGTAAAATTGCTACCAAGGCATCTCGTCTTTTTTGCCTTAACGGATCGTCTATTTTACTTTCGATGTTTGCCCAGGTCTTTTCATCCTGGTAATGCGCTTTTACAGCCTGTTTAATATCCGCTACTTGGTCATTAGTTAATTTGTCATCACTCCATTCAATTAGTTTTGCTGCGGGAACACCGGCATGCCTTATATTGTGAATGGCTTTTTGTAACCTTAGCCAAGGCGCAGGAACAGTATAATCTGAAAAATCATCTTCGAAATGATCGATCAATTCCTTAACCTCTTTCCATTTAAACTGATCTGTGAGCGCAGTCTTAAAATCTTCCCATTCTTGAACTTCATCGGCTAAGTCCGGTTTAAGTGCCATAAATAGCAAGGTGGGGAAATCCGCCTTTCCATCTGCTAGTTTATCCCTGAAAGAAATGAAGTCCATCAGATGTTCAAAACCTTTGAATAGGCTGTCACTTGAGTCTTGTGCTGTTTCGGGGAGGTCGTTGAGGTCGAGCCACTGCTCCTCTTCTTTCCACCCGTCTGCCCTTTGAAAAAGTAAGGGTAGTAATGCTCGTTCAAGCTTAAAGGCATGAATAATCAAACTTACTTTGTGCAATTTTATTAATGCCCGATACGAAGTGTCTTCGAGGGAGATGGGGCCCTGATTGAGAATAAAAGATTCAACATCAAGAAATTCTTGAATGCATGCTTGCCCACTACCTCTTGCTTGCTCCATCCATTTATTAAGTAGTTCTTCGGCAATGGTTTTTTCTATATCAAAAAAAGCTGATAATTGCTCAATAAGATAGCTTGTACTTCTCTCCTTGCGAAGGTTTTCCAAAAGTTCGGACAGAATATATGAGAACCTTTCATTTTGATCGATAATGAATGAGGGAGATAATGGATTGGTCAACTGATGCTTGATTAGTTCATTATCCAAATGAAGCTTCTGGTGAAAATACTTTTCTATGATTTCCCCGCTATTCTCAGGCAAGGAATCCACTTTTACATCATGGTATACATTAAGAACTAATCCGTTATTGGTATTTTCCTTACGGATTAAATACTTAACAGCAGGTTGATTCTCCTTGGTAACAATAATTTCCCACATCCCTTCATCGGAAATGTTCTTAATTGGGCTGTCATGAGGAATGTCAATTTTCTTCTCTGAAAATTCCCTGCCTAATTTTTTATCTACTTTTGAGTGGAAGAGATGTGGTTCGAAGCTCAGGTCAAGGAATCCCTGGTATTGGTACGGCGTCCAGGAAATAATTCTTCTGAGTTCGTCTAATTCAAATTCATTAACCTTCCTTTCATTAGTGATATCGGGTTCGATTTCTAAAAAGGTTCGCCATTTTTCCATAGTAAGGGCACCATTGCTATCCGGCTGTGGAAGATGATCCGTGTAAATTTGGCGCAATTTTTCCCGAATCTCCGTGAGGAATAATAGAAAGTCATCACTCGACGGAAGGAAGGCATATTCTTCTTTGGCCTGGTGTCTGATTAGATAATCCAACGCTTGAATTGATAAACCAGCGTTCTTGATTTTCGCTAGTTTTTGAATCTGCTTATAGGTGTGTTCTGGTGAGTACGTAAGGTTTTCTTCTTCTTTTTCAATGTCAAGGGTCAAAAACAATTCTTCTCCAATAATCGATTGAAAAGATAGTAATTCATCGATGGACAAATCAAAGGCTCGAGCAAAAGTAACTATGCGATAAAACTGAGACAAATTGCTCAAACTGAGTATGACTTCGCTTTTTAGTTCTCCTTCTCCAATTTCCAAGGTGGCTAATAAAAGCTCTATTTCCTGATCCGATAAGTTGAGGGAAGCACCAATTGAGATCTTGTGTGTTGATATCAATTCCTGATTACTATACAATTCATCTCGTCCTTCATTAAGCTTGAAAGGATTGGTTTCATCTTTCTCCCCATCAGGTAGAAATACCTGATCATAAAGCGATAGGGTATCATCATTTGAATGAATCGTTTCAATCGAGCCCCACCAGCTTAGGATTTTCATCACGCTGAGGGGTGTCATCTTCCAAATCCGGTGAACCCATACGAGTTTTTTCAAAAATTCATCATCTAATTTACCTTCATTCAGGACAAAAATAGCTTGGTCCAATTCTGAAATATCCCATTCTAATCGCTGCCAAAGGCGTACAAATCGTGGTAGTTTATTTAAATGAGCCTCTTCTATTGATGCTATTATCGCTTCCCTGATATTGCAGTCATCATTTGGAAATTCAATTTCAAGAGCATGGTCAGGATTCAGAAATTTTGAATGAAGTAAGTCGGTGAGTTCATCGTAACTTAACCCACTTTTGTCAAGTAAGAGGCTGACCTTTTCAAGGTCCGCAAGTTCTTCTTGAGCGTCAAGACCCCACCATACCCGTATTTTCTCTGGTTCCTCATTGGTAATTAAATTCCATTCAGCAATAGACATTTCAAGATACTCGGCTCCAATAGCTTCTTCTGAAGGCTTATCTTGCCGCTGGAACAAGCGCATTAGTTCATTGCGATCGATCCCGATTTGTTGAAGATATAAACGACCTTGTTCTGTGTTTAAATCCATCGGAAATATCCACGGGAATTCCGCTTGCCACATTATTCCTGACTCTTCTGCGTTTTCTTCTTCCAACGCTTTCTCTAATACTTCATTGACCAGGTCAAGGTGTTTTACTGGTTCCAAAGTATTTGCACAGTTTAAATTGATCTCTAAAATATCAGGCCGTCTTTCGTTTAAGAGATCCCATGCAGATTTTTCAACTTTAAGATTTTGCTCTGGCCGTTTTTCAAGGCATTTTTCCTCTACTCTCAAGAAATCCAATAATTCAAAAAGATAAGCAGCAGGACTTAAAACCGACTGACAATGGTCCCAGTAACATCTTTCACCGGTTCCAAAAAACTCTTCCCAACTACCAGGCCCTGCTTGCTGATCACCTCTGCTTTTTATTTGATCTGTATATCTAGGTCTGGGTTTACGAGTGACTCTGGTTTCAACTTGATTAAAGTTGGGGTGATAATTAGCTAAAACATGCAACGTTTTTATTGCTGTGCGGCGAGCATTTGCGTGAATTTGACGAGCCATTAAGCGGTTTCTCAAAGCTGGACCCAGGCGTTCTTCAAACTGTCGTTGTCCGAACTGGGTGATTTTTCTTGCGGAATCCAAACCACTTTCCTGAAGAGTCCGAATTGCATCATATCGCCCAAAACGGGGAGTTACCCTTGCTAGACGCTGCCATTGTTTCAGTTGACTTAACAGTTTCTTTTCATCTTTTGCCTTCAAGAAAACGGCCTGATTATCTGATCGGTATTGATCAATATTGGTGCGAAGCAGGTTGAATCTCTCTATTCCCCCAGGTTTTTCAAGACCATTATTTATCAAACCTGTCGCCTCAAAAAATTGGACAAGGTCCTCTTCTTCAATCTGATTCTCTTTTTGTAGTCGATATCCTATCACGCTTGTGGGATAAGCGTGTTCCATCAATCGAACCAGCGCTTTAGCGTAGTTGACCAATCTTTCTTCCGCTGAATCACCAGGCACTTTGTCAGGCACGACTACTTCCTCAAATTTGGCTGTCCAATCTTTTTCATCATATTGAGCAAGGTCTCGTAGAGATTTAACTGGCTCTGCTTTAATTTCTTCCACAAGGAGCACATCATTCCAGGTGAGTATGCCCAGCTGAAGAGTAAAAAAGAGTTCTTCTGCAAACGCAGTATAATCTTTATCCTCTTTTATCTCTTCCCAGAACTCACCTACTGAACCCGTTCTATCATAGAATCTATTGATAAAATTAGTTTGCAAGCCTTTTTTCTTGAACCCTTTTACGGTATCAAACAGCTCCTGATACCTTTTTTGGGTATAATCGACCCGTAGTTCTTTCAAGACTTCGATAGTTTCCTGTTTCTTGTCAGCTATTTGTTCATAAGAGATGGTGTTATTTTGAAACGACTTTTCCAGGCTTTTCCAAAGCTGGTCTGGCTCGTTGGAAAGTAATTTAGCAATATTGGTAGGCATTTGATTTTGGAAGAAAGCAAACAATACCTCGGGCCTCAATCCAGTTTCTTTTTCCGAACTTAAACGAGT
The DNA here is from genome assembly GCA_913060855.1 of uncultured Lewinella sp. GTDB lineage: Bacteria > Bacteroidota > Bacteroidia > Chitinophagales > Saprospiraceae > DT-111. Next base: position 11,145 of record CAJXUM010000041.1, read on the forward strand.
TGCTTCTGCCAGGAATGCAATAGCTCTAATGTCTTCTCCTGACTTCCCAGATAGAAAAACCATGTTGTCCGGTGTCCAATCTTTTGCCGAAATACCCTGGCTTATCTTGTCCAGGTTTCCTTTTAACTGATTATAAACAGGTACTCCCCGGTAGCTGCGATCGTCCAAGACGATATTTACATTTATCAGATTTTCTACGTTGAAAAAGGTAGCTGTTTCGGCGAGTTGCTTTTTCCCTTTTTTGCCATTTTTCAGGATTTCATCGGATAGGACTATTTTCAAGTCTCCTCTTTCTTTTGAAAAGTGCGATAAATCCTCTTTCCCATATTGTAACTCAAAACGGCCATCTTCATCGGTTTGAGCAGTTCCTACCAATTTGGAGTCTTTAAGCCCTATGTCAAATACCTCAACGATCAATTTTGACTTATGGATAGCCATACCATCAGGTTCGATGATCCTACCACTGATGGTCCTGTCTTTTTTTTCTTTGGGCGGGGATACGATCACCTTTTGTTCCAGGTCTACATATATAGAAATGGGCCTTTCCGGTAGCCCGGAATTCCAAACTACCCAATCACTAGTATCTCCTTTGAACTTTTTTTTGCCACCGTAGACTTTAAAAAACACCTCCTTGATCATAGTGATAGAAGGTGTTGTAAGTATTTCAATGATAAATTCTCCAGATGTCCCACTGGTAGCTTGACCAAGTAATTTTGATTTTTGATTGAAATCATAAGCTTGGATCGTAAGGTCCTTTATTCCTGTGCCACTTAAGATATTGAGAACATTACCGTGGATTTTTATTTTTTTATTTGGCATGGCTATAATTTTTTCAGTTCATAAATAGTAAACTTCTGTCGCTCATTCTTTCATTTTATCACAGTCCTGGCTGATCTCTTCCAGACCAACGCCAATCACCCAACCTTCTCCTAGTGTATTATCACGAATCTTGAAAAATCGGATGGATTGACCAGCATGGCGCAGGGTTTTGGTTTCTATAACTGGATAAATAGTATAGTTTGGCAACCCTCCTCTTTCTTCCCCTATCATTACGGGACTGTTTTTTAGTTTTGCTCCCATCCTTGTCTTGATATATCAATCTTGAGGAAGTGGTGTGGTATCTTTTGTCGGGCATTTCGGACTGATAAAATCCAAGTGGTCTTTTTCGGTTACCCAGCCTATGCCTAATTGTGGGTCCTGAATTTTGAAGAACCGATACTTGGTGTCAAGCTCCTGAACAAACTTGGTCTCAATGACCTGGTAATGCTTATTGCTAGGCAATCTGGAGCCCGTGGCGAAAAGATTTGCCTGAGAGCGCAAACTAGTCAGGGTAGCTGTAGTGATATAGCAGCCTGAAGGTGGAGGATTTTTTTCTGTCACCTTAATGCGCCCGCAAGCATCACTGACCTCATCTACCAGCGGACCATGTTTAACAAAACCAACGCCAAGCTTATTATCTCTTACTTTGTAGTATTTATTATTACGACCCGCGAAATCTTCGACCACTACCTCATGAACTTCGTAATATTTGTTTTTTTGTAGGCTACCCAGCCGGCCCGCATCCCACTCCGGTTCCATTAAAAGAGGGGTGGATATACTTGTTTTGACATAACAACCTTTAGGAATGGTCGTATCTGCTCCATTTGGAATCATCCACCAAATCAAAAATCCGATCAATATCAATCCCATAAAACCCGCCACTACTTTCCATCTCTTTTTGTCATTGTCCAGTACAGAAGGAGGTGAAGCACTAATTGGTTTTACCGTTTTCCCCTCCTCCCACTCCTCCAACCCATCCGTAATCTCCAACAATGCCATCCGGATCTTATTCCGCTTCAGGCCTGCATCCACTTGGCTAATCACTCCGGATAGCTCTTCCTTCTTCAAATCGCTCAACTGCGAAAGCTGATTGATCACCTGGTTATACAATTGAACCTTCGCCTTATCTTCCTCCTTCATCTCCTTATCAAAATAACTGACCAGGGCATTGGCAGCTTTCTCCAATTGCCCTTTGGCTATGAGGTTTCGGATTTGTTTGGCGGTTTGTTGGTGGTTCATGGTGAATTGTTTCTTAAGTTATCTTTCAGCTTTCCTTGCCGATTACCTCTATCTTTTCCTACTCCTGTAAAGCCTTAATAGCAGCCTGGGGCTTTTTTCTAGCGTTCCCTTGTCTTCATCAGGGATCCTTCACCCTTTTTGAACCAAAAAGCGCTGAAGTTGATAAATCTGAAAATTGGTCTTTTGGGTAAGAATGCTAAAGTCGAGCTAGTCATCTGAATTTTTATTATTTTCTTTCTCTTTTTGAACTTTGTACTTTTAGGGTTCATTATCAGCTGTCTCTTATACACATCTGACGCTGCCGACGAAGAGGA
>CAJXUM010000042.1 GCA_913060855.1 uncultured Lewinella sp.
CTACACTATCCTCTTCGTCGGCAGCGTCAGATGTGTATAAGAGACAGAGGCAATGCCTTGTCAGAAGCCCAAGCTAGAGCCATTTTGGATATGCGTCTTCAGAAATTAACAGGCCTGGAGCGTGACAAGGTGCAGGAGGAATACGATGAAATTCAGGAGCGCATCAAGCATCTCAAGGCGATCCTGGAAAGCGAAGAGCTTCAACAGGAAATTATTAAAGAAGAACTAGCCGTCATTCGTGAAAAATACGGTGATGAAAGACGTACTGATATTAACTTCGCAGGGGGAGATATCAGTATGGAAGATCTGATAAAGGATGAGGAAGTAATCATAACGATTTCCCATCTTGGATATATCAAGCGAACGCCGTCTGTGGAGTATCGTACCCAAAGTAGAGGTGGAAGAGGTTCGAGGGGTAGCAAGACTCGAGATAAAGATTTTGTGGAGCACATGTTCTCTGCTACCAATCATAATTATCTAATGCTGTTTACCGAACAGGGTAAATGCCATTGGTTACGGATCTATGAAATACCAGAGGCTGGGAAGAATTCAAGCGGACGAGTAATTCAAAATATCTTGGCGATCCCAAGTAATGATAAGGTAAGAGCCTACATCATTGTTAAGGACCTAAAAGACCAGGATTTCCTCAATCAGAACTATATCATGTTCTGTACGCGCAAAGGAGTGATCAAGAAAACATTAGTTGAGGCTTTCTCTCGCCCTAGAGCAGGAGGAATTAATGCCCTTACGATTAATGAAGGCGATCAGTTATTGGAGGCTCGCTTGACCAATGGTAGTAATGAAGTATTTATCGCTTCTAAAAGTGGTAATGCAATTCGCTTCAACGAATCTGCTGTACGGGCCATGGGAAGAAGTGCTGCCGGGGTAAGAGGAATCAGATTAGATCAGGGCGGAGTGGATCAGGTAGTCGGTATGGTTTGTATCGATGCGGAAGACAAAGAAGTGACGATCATGGTTATTTCTGAAAAAGGAAACGGGAAAAGATCCGAATTTGATGATTACCGACTGACTAATCGCGGTGGCAAAGGGGTCAAGACCATGAACGTGACCAAAAAAACGGGACATGTTGTAGCTATCAAGGCCGTTCGGGAGGAAGAAGACATCATGATTACCAATCTATCTGGTATAATGATTCGTATGCCCGTCAAAGATATCCGGATCATGGGACGAGCGACCCAAGGTGTACGAGTGATTCGTTTGGATGATGACGATGATATTGCAGATGTGACCATTGTGCCAGCATCTGACGAGGACGAACTAATTGAAAACGATGAGAATGGTATAGCATCTGATGAGAATGGTATAACAGATGAGGGGAATGGGGAACAAAGTGAGCCTGAGGATTAACAGTTTTTAACAGACTACCTCAATTATTTAACACTAAATAAGTACCTTCGCCGTACATTTGTTCGTCAAAAGAGTGGTTATTATATACAAAACATCAAATCTGAATATGATGAAAAAGATCTTATTATCCTGTCTATCCTTTCTACTTATTTTTGGTAGTCTTCAAGCACAGGACGGCAAAAAAGCCTTAAAGAAAGCATCTCAAGCAATTGCGGCTTTTAACCTTGATCAAAGCAATAAAGCTAAATTACAAGAAGCAGCTGATTATATTGCTACAGCTGAAGCCGATGCTGAAACAGCTGGCGAAATCAAAACTTGGTTGAAGAAAGGGGAAATTTATGGCGTCATTGCCACGCAGCTTACTAATATTAAAACGCTTGGTGTAGGAGATCCATCCGAATTACCAGCAGTAGATCGACCAGCCTATAATTCTTTCAAAGCTTTTGAGAAAGCATTTGGAATGGCCGAGAAGAAGTATGAAAAGAAAGATGCCTTAAAAGGTTTGGAAATGTCCCAAGGGACACTTTCAAATATGGGTATCTACGCATACGATGATCAAAAGTATGAAGATGCATACGAAAACTTCAATGGTGTGCTGATTGCCCATCAAATATTGAAAGATAATGGTGGGACTAGTGCCTTAGAAGGTACGGAAGGTCAATTGAGTGAGCAAAAGTATATCACTGGCTTGGCTGCATTGAATGCCAACAAGACGAAAATGGCAACTAAAATGTTCCGCGAATTGTATGATGAAAAATATGATAAGCCGGCCATTTATGAAGCCTTGTATAAGCTTGAGTCTGAAGCAAGTTCTGTAGAGGATGCCTACCAATACCTTGACGCTGGTCGCCAGAAGTATCCAGATGATATTTCTCTACTTTTTGCAGAAATCAACCATTTCCTGAAGATGAACAAACTGGATGTGTTGATTACTAAACTAGAGCAAGCAATCAAGCAAGAGCCTGATAACATGTCTCTATATGCAACTTTAGGAAATGTCTTCGACAATCTGTACCAAAAGTCATCAGAGGAAGGTGATGAAGCTAAAGCGCAAGAGTACTTCGATAAAGCATTGGAGCGCTACAACCAAGCATTGGCAAAAGATCCTAAATACTTCGATGCTATTTATAGTATTGGTGCACTTTACTACAATAAGGCTGCTGCCATGACTAAACAGTTGATCACCTTAGAAGGGGATTATTCTAAAGATGGTATGAAGAAGTATGAGGCCATGAAGACCAAGGTATTTGCTGAATTTGATGAGGCTCTGCCTTTCTTTGAAAAAGCAGAATCTTTGAACCCAAATGATGCGAATACATTGATCGCCTTGAAGGAAATTTTCGCTAGAAAAGACGACTTGGCCACCTCTGGTGAATTCAAGGATCGTTTGGATAAAGTACAAGCTGGCGGTAAGAATGATACTTCGTACTTTAAGAATAAATAAGCCCTAGGCTTAGTTAAATGATAAAAAGCGGCTAGCAATGTAAATATTGCTAGCCGCTTTTTTTTTGAATAGCTGATAGAGCGTTTACTCATTTCCACTTGGCTTCGTCCGAGTCTAGCTGGCGCTAGACAGGTTCTTAGTTACTCGGAGTCTTGATCAGGGATAGATGATTCCGACTTGAATCCATCAATCAAGCGCCTTTCCTTCTTAGTAGGTCGGCCCGCTCCTTTTTCCCGCCTTTCCGTTGCTCCCTTACCGACAAACCAACTTTGGTATTTATTCATTTCTTCTGCGGAAGTCAGATCTTCATAACACACTTGGGCTAGGGGGGCTGAAACTCTTTTTTGGATCAAATCAATGACCTTGAACTGTAAATCAAAGCCATTTTTTTTTACTTCCAACAACTCACCCCGCTGTACCAAATAAGAAGGCTTCAAAGAATGTCCATCTATCTTGACCTTTCCTGATTTACAGGCATCTGTAGCAAGGGTCCGCGATTTAAAAATCCGGACACTCCAAAGCCATTTATCTACTCTAACTTTATCCATCGCTTAATCCTCTTTTAAAGGAGGGTATTTCATGTTTAATTTCTCCAATGTTTCTACGATAGTCGTGGCCATCACATAATCCCGGTACCAACGACTATCAACTGGAACAATCGTCCAAGGAATAGTACTTCTATTGAGCACGTCTTCATAACAACGCATATATTTATCCCAATGTTCCCGCTCTGTCCAGTCATTGGGATTGTGCTTCCAGTTTTTATTACTTTCGTTTGTTCTTTCCGTCAGCTCGATCTCCTGCTGTTCGTGAGAAATATGTAGATAGAACTTGAATATAATCGTATTATTATCCTCAGCTAAAAGTGCCTCAAAGGCATTGATGGCGTCAAAACGCTTGTCTACGGTCTCTTCATCAATCCATCCATGTACCCTTTGAATTAAGACATCCTCGTAATGCGAACGGTTAAAAATCTTGAGTTCTCCTTTGGCCGGGACCTGTTTGTGTACCCGCCATAGGAAATCATGTGCAAACTCTTCATCGGTCGGCTTCTTAAAGGAATAAACACTAAGTCCATTGGCGGTACATTCTTTGAATACATTTCGAACGCCGCCATCCTTGCCACTTCCATCCATCCCTTGTAAGATGACTAGCACGGAATATTTTCGTTCTGCAATAAGTACATCATGCAGTTCTCCTATGCGATCTGCTAAATCCTTAGTAAGGGCACGAGCCTCTTTTTTATTTAATGATTTGGGCGGTTTAGTAGAATAGTCTTTTAGTTTGATCATGAGAATTTGTTGGTTGTTGCACTAGATATGAGAAAAGCATTGAGAAATAGTGAGTGACTAGGTTCTCATTTTGGATCGCTTGACTAGGTAGGCCTGGAGTATCTGGCGGAAGCCACGATTGATGTCTGCTTCTACAAAATCGATCCGATATTGCAAACATTTCAGTTTGAGCTCATTATTGAAAGCCGCAACTTGCTTCTGATAAGTTTCTTTGACTTGATTGGGCTGGAGTCGAACGCGCTCGCCTGTTTCCATATCCACGAAGAGATAGGGACGATTCTGGAAGTCAAAATCTACTTCTTTTGCTTTATCGACTACATGAAATAGGATCACTTCATGCTTGTTGTGTTTGAGGTGTTGGAGCGCCGAAAATAATTTGTCGGTATCTTCCGATTGTTCAAACATATCACTGAAAATGATAACCATTGAGCGCTTGTGGACGCTGTCGGCTATCTGGTGTAGCGCTTTGGCAGCCGCAGTTGTTTTATTGTGCTCAGGATTCTTAATGAGTCGGTCCAAGTAGGTGAGGAGCAGTCGATAATGTTTCGTACTCGACTTGGCACGCGTGTGCTCCTGCAGTTGCTCATCAAAAATACTTAGGCCGAAAGCATCTCGCTGTTTCTGCAATAAATTCATCAAAGCCGCACTGGCCAGGGCAGAGAAACGGAGCTTATTAATATAGGAAGGATCTTCGTCTTTACCCTCTGGAAAATACATCGAAGAAGATGCATCTAATACGATTTGACAACGAAGGTTGGTTTCCTCTTCAAACCGCTTGGTGAACATCTTGTCTGTACGGGCATAAACCTTCCAGTCAATATTCCGGGTCGATTCTCCTTGATTATACAAGCGATGTTCAGCAAATTCCACCGAGAAGCCATGAAATGGACTTTTATGCAAGCCAATAATAAAGCCTTCTACGACTTGCTTGGCCAACAACTCCAAATTCCCCAAATCTCTTACTTCAAGACTGTCCAATAAATTCATGCCTTTTTTTTTGGTTTAGGGTAAACAAATAAACCCTTATTCTGATAATTCGGAATAAGGGTTTAAATTATTTATTTTTTTCGCTATATCAAAGGGCTGCCTCTGTTTTAATTGCAGCATCAATCTTATCAGCAAGATTTCTCTTAGTTGTAACGCCAACTTGCTTGTCTACTACCTCACCATTTTTGAGGAATAGAATAGTTGGAATGCTACGGATTCCGTATTTCATAGAAATTTCCGGATTGTCATCGACATTAACCTTACCAACTAAGGCTTTATTTTCGTAATCATTGGCCAGTTCTTCAATGATTGGTCCGACCATGCGGCATGGCCCACACCATTCTGCCCAAAAGTCTACCACTGTAACACCCTCTTTAACTGAGTCGCCAAAATTACTATCTGTGAATTCAAATGCCATAACCTGTAGTTTTTGAATGGTTATTTAATAATTGCTCCTTAATGAACAGCTTTTTCTTGATTATGGTTGCAAATATAGAGATAAACTTGCAATCAAGCTGTCGAACAAGAGACATTCTTTAGACGACTTTTTCTTAAAATAGTTACATTCACCTTCAAATTATGTTGACAACTAATGCGGATCAAAAGAAAACTATTTTGGATAGCCATGGGTGGCCTTGCTTTATTGATCAAATGGATCGGTAGTTATCATCCCCTATGGATAGAAGAATATTACAGCCGTCGGGTTTTTCTGCCTATCCGAGCCTTGTTTGATATTTTTTTTGGATGGCTACCTTTTCCCTTGATTTATGTATTCATTATTTTGCTGGGAATCTGGCTTTGGAAAAGCCTGCAACAGATAGGTCGCCATTCTTCACATTGGCCTACGCGCTTACTCCATGCCAGCATTGGTTTCACAGCATTCATTGGCGCTGTCATTTTCGCCTTTATGTTTCTTTGGGGCTTCAACTATGGCCGGGTTTCAATGGAAGATCAACTGGGTATTGATCCACAACCGCTCAATAAAGAAGAAATTTGGACGGCATTACAAGCAGAAACGGAAGAAGTGGTAGCACTTCGAGCTCAAATACCGTCCGCTACGGCAGCTGCACTAGCTCGTTCACAGTTGCCGCCTGGGCTTGAAAAAAAATTACGCCAATCCCTTAAAACTTGGCTGCATGAAAATGGATTCCCCGCTTGGTCTAATGCCAGAGCACATAAGATTTATCCCAAAGGAATTTTTATGCGATTTAGTTCTTCTGGTTTATATTTCCCATTTACAGGCCAAGGGCAGGTAGATGCGGGTCTGCACCCCTTGCAATGGCCTTATGTAATGACGCATGAAATGGGACATGCATATGGCTTTGGAGATGAAGGAACCTGTAACTTCTTGGCCTATGTAGCTTGTGCTGCTTCCGACGATCCTGTTATTGCTTACATGGGACGCTTGGCCTATTGGCGCACCTTAGCCACGAGCTACTTACGCTATGAAAGAGAAGCTTATCAGGCATTTCGAGCCGATTTGCCGGAGGGAATGCAAGCAGATCTGGATGCTATTAATGATAACTTGCGGGCTTATCCGGATATTATGCCGAAAGTGAGGTATGCAGCTTATGATGCCTATTTGAAAGCGCAGGGCATCAAAGAAGGTATGTTGAATTATAGCCGTGTAATGATGCTAGTCAAAGCCTGGAAGGAGAAGGTAGTGGAAGAGGAGAAGAAGTGAAGAAGTGAATAGGTGAAGAGGTGAGTCTTAGCACCTCTTCACCTATTCACTTCTTCACCCCATTCACCCCTAACCCCCTGATCGTTTCGTTTGGCTATAGCCCTTATCTTTGAGTATTTGTACCACTTTATCGCGATGATCCCCTTGCAAGAGAATTTCGCCATCCTTTACACTGCCACCTACACCACATTTCGTTTTCAATAGTTTGCCTAAATCCTTTAAATTATCCTCGGGCCCCATATAACCAGTAACCAAGGTTACTTCTTTTCCTTTGCGTTTTTTGCGATCTAAACTCACGCGTAGCTTTTGTTGACCGGCTGGGGCTTCATTGGCTTCGTCCTCTCCTTCAAATTGATAATTGAAATCGGGATCAGTTGAAAAAACGATACCTCTTCGATTATTTTTGTTCTTTTTCGACATGGTGATACTTTAAATGAGTCCTATATTATACAGTGAATCGCTAAAATATAAATCCTAATCCAATTATCGGCAAAAGTGGGGTGTCTAGGTCTAATCCAGGAAAGGCGGCCATGCCAAGTTCTAATTTAAATTTACCTTTTTGCCAAATCACCCCATAGGCAGGAATAACGGATGGTCCTTCATCCTCATAGAATAATTCGAAATGCATCCGCCATTGCTTGGATATTTGGTAGACCCCTCCGACCGTAGTCACAAAGATGAGATCAGAGAATACATCAAAGGGAAAGAAGAAGCCTGCTGTGATATTGAAAAACCTAGATCTGGAACCAATTGACCCCACTGCATAAAGATGGCCTACGCCTATTATATCGGCCAAATCGGAAATAGGGACAATCAGATTAGCTCCGAGACCAAAATGCAGCTTCTCATCCGCACTAAGTGTGGTTTTGAAACGCAATAGACCAAGACTGGGCAATACAAAACCGCCTCCAATTGAAAAATCATCGCTTACCCCTACATCCACATAGTTGATCAGAAAGGCATAGCTTTTTACTTCCCCATGACCCCTGCTATAATTGAAAGCACTAGAACTATAGATGATGTTTTCGGCACCAATATGAAAGGGCTCTTCAAAAATGGCCTTGTTGTTTTTGGATAATAGCTTAGACAAATTGGCGGAGAGGGATTTTTCGTCTTCCCCCCAAGTGATGACCCACAGGATTTCCTGAAATGAAAAATCTACTAAATTCCCATTATTGAGCTTGAATTGTAGTTGAGTGCTTTGAATGGAAACGATATTCCCGACAAATCGATCTCCTCGCACTGTCTTTAAGGTATGTACTTGATAAGGATCAGTCAGTTTGATTTTATGGCTAAAATATTGGCCTTGCAGCACGACCGATAGACATAGAAGGGGAACCAATGCAATGAGCGCAGGTAGTAATTTTGTAGACATAGCTTTTTATTTTAAATCAAGCGCAGGATCTATTTGAAACCGTTTTCATCCTTTCCTGAGGCAAAACCTTGAGGAAAGCAATTCCAGATGCTCGTTTCCTAAAATAGGTCCATCAAGTATTTTTGAACAAGTTCGGCCTTAAAATCCCAGTATTTTTTTACATTGCTGCCGCTAACAAGTTGAGCAGTAGTGAATGCAAACCAGCCGAGGCTAAAGATGTCAAATTTGATGAGTAGTAAGCGCATTCAACCTAGGTTTTTTATTACCTAGTATCTAGATTCTCTACTGCAATAATAAGTAAAATCCAGCTTATTATTTCTGTCTTCCAGATAGTAGACTTGTATTAATATTTGTCCTATACCAAACCAGATTTATGACACAAGCAAAACAGCTGGCCTCCAGCATTTTGATGATTAGGCCCGCAAATTTTGGCTACAACCCGCAAACTGCCAGCAATAATTCCTTTCAAACGAATGAAGGAGAACTTAGCGATCGTGAAATAGCGGAAAAGGCCAAGGTCGAATTTGATCAGTTCGTACAACACCTTAGCAATCATGACATTGATGTCGTGGTCATACCCGATAGCGAAACGCCTTATAATACGGATGCTGTTTTTCCCAATAACTGGATCAGTTTCCACGAAGATGGAGTCGTGTTTACTTATCCGATGTATGCACCCAATAGGAGATTGGAACGCAAAGATGAAATAATTACGCAAATCAGCGAAAATTTTGAGATTAAGCGACTGGTGCGTTTTGAAGACTATGAGGCACAAGATAAGTTCCTGGAGGGTACCGGTAGTATGATCCTAGATAGGACGCATCAAATTGCCTACGCCTGTAGAAGCTTGCGTACGCATCCGGAGCTGTTCGAAGCATTTTGTGACACCATGAATTTTGAGGGGATATTATTCACTGCTGTCGACGAGGGCGGCCTAGAAGTTTACCATACTAATGTGATGATGACCTTAGGCGAAAAACTAGCGGTGATCTGTTTGGAAGCCATCCACGATCTTGCAGAAAGGGAAACGATCGTGCAACGGTTAAAGGAAACGGGGAAAGAAATTGTCGCTATTTCTTATGCGCAGATGAATGCCTTTGCGGGTAATATGTTGGAGGTGAATAATAAAATGGGCGAACCTTTCTTGGTTATGTCTTCTGCTGCTTATTACTCATTGAATATGCAACAGACCGAACAAATTACCCAACATACAGCCATTTTACATAGCCCCCTAGATACCATAGAAAAGTATGGCGGAGGTAGTGCAAGGTGCATGATCGCCGAAATTTTCCTACCGAAAAAGAAATAATTTAGGCCGATTACCTGCTTAAACCTTCCGTTTTGGATAATTCTTTACATTATACAAGAAAAAGAGATACAAAATTTAAGTAAGTCTATTCATCGAATTTATACGATTGTTTTGAGAAGGAATGCTAGATCAAAACATTAGCATATAATATTCGTGTCCCGACTTTAATAACAATTTGTTTGTGAAACCGGCTCAGGTCTTGGGTTTACAGAAAATTAATAGCCTTCTACCTGTTTTCCAGATTCTTATCTTTATTTTTGCCGACATATTACATAATTAAACTTTACACCACTTATGAAAAAGCTTTTTACTCTTCTATGCTGTTTGGGTATATCGGCTATGGTGTTTGCGCAGGGCACCGTTGCAGGCACAATTGTCGATTCCGAAACAGGAGACGGGCTCATAGGGGCCTCCATTTCTGTTAAAGGAACCACAACGGGTACGATTACTGACTTTGATGGTAAGTTCGTTCTAACCGGTTTGGCACCAGGAGCAACCCAATTTATTATCGCTTATACTGGTTATGCTGAAAGAGAAGAAACATTTACCGTTACTTCTGGCACAACGAATATTGGAAATATCGGCCTAGAATTTTCTGCGATTGGATTAGATGCCGTGGAGGTAATTGCCTCTGTTGCTGTAGATCGGAGAACGCCTGTTGCCGTTTCAACCTTAAAGGCTAAACAAATCGAGGCAAAAATTGGTAGCCAAGAATTTCCGGAGATTTTGAAATCGACTCCGGGTGTATATGCCACAAAATCAGGAGGGGGATTTGGTGATGGACGTATTAATGTACGAGGATTTTCTTCTGAAAATGTCGCCGTTTTAATCAACGGTGTACCCGTTAATGACATGGAAAATGGTCGCATTTTTTGGTCTAACTGGGCAGGCTTGACCGATGCTACAAGTTTGATGCAAGTTCAAAGAGGTTTGGGTGCCGCTAAGGTTGCTGTACCTTCAATTGGTGGAACGATTAATATTATCTCAAAGGCGTCAGATTACAAGGAAGGCGGACATGTATTTATTAGTGCCGGAAATGATGCCTATTCAAAAGTTGGTTTTAGCCTATCATCAGGACTGACCGATGATGGCTGGGCGTTTACTATCAATGGTGCTAAAACGCAAGGAGATGGGTATGTCGATGGGACAGCTTTCCTTTCTTATTCCTATTATGCCAATATTGCGAAAAGATTGAGTGCCAATCATGAATTAACTTTCACTGCCATTGGAGCGCAGCAGAGACATGGTCAACGCCAAGATCGAAGCTTGTTGGTGGACTATGAAAAATCGGATCGTGGGGTTCGATTCAACCCAGATTGGGGCTATAAAAACGGACAAGTAGTTAATATTGAGGATAATTTTTACCACAAACCTCAGTTGAGTTTGAATCATTACTGGACGATCAACACAAGCACTCGACTGTCGACTGCTTTCTATGCTTCGTATGGAACTGGTGGTGGTGGTGGAACACTGGGAGACAACAAATTCAATAATGCTGACTATCGTGTGGATGGTGTGGTTGATTTGGATCGAATTGTCAGAGAAAACCAAGCCGTTAGTGATTTTGGTGCTGAATCTATTCTTCGAGCATCTCGCAATGACCATTCCTGGTATGGTATGCTATCTTCTTTTACTAAGGAGCTAGGTAATATTTCAATTTTAGCAGGTCTTGATCTTCGATATTATAAAGGAGAGCATTATAGAACAGTTACCGATTTATTGGGCGCTAAGTATTGGTTGGATGATGATGATGTAAATAATCCTGTACATGCTGCCACAGAGGGAAGTATCATTGACTACCATAATGATGGTATCGTGAATTGGACAGGTGGTTTCTTTCAAGTAGAGTATTCTGATGATGAGAACCTTTCTGCTTTCTTCACATTAAATGCTTCTAATACAGGCTACGACAGAGTTGACTACTTTAATTACCTTGATTCTGATCCTACTCAAAAAGTTGGAACTTTCAACTTTTTTGGATATGGTGTAAAAGGTGGAGCCAATTATAACTTGACTGGTATCCATAATGTTTTCACCAATATTGGCTACTTCGAAAGAGCTCCCGGTTTTGATGCTGTCTTTCCTAATTTCACAAATGATGAACCGAATGCCAACGCTGTTAATCAAAAAATCTTCAGTGTGGAATTTGGATATGGTATCAGAGCGAAAGACTTTACTGCAAATATTAACTTCTACCGCACGGAATGGAAAGACAGAACCTATACAGACTTCTTCAATGGCCCAAATGGTGAAGAATTAGTGGCTAACATTTTAGGTGTTAATGCACTACACCAAGGAATCGAAATTGATGCCATTTGGAAAGCAAGTTCATTGTTGAATATCACAGGTATGGTGTCTCTAGGGGACTGGACTTGGCAAAATGACATTGAAGATCTTGGCATTTTTGAGGATAATGTCCAGGTAGGTACTGTAGATGCCTTTATTGCTGGTTTGCATGTAGGTGATGCTGCTCAAACGACCCTAGCCTTAGGCTTGGATTATCGCTTAATGCCTGACCTAAGAATCTCCATGGACTATAATTACTACGCCAGATTATTCGCGGACTATGATCCAACTGATCGTAGCGACGAATCATCACGAGGAGTAGAACCATGGCAAATTCCTGCATTCGGAACTTTGGATTTGAATATTGCCTATGACTTTGAAGTTAGTGGGTTGAAGGCTTCCCTTTATGGAAATGTCTATAACCTAACTGATGAGAAGTATGTTATGGATGCGCTTGATGGTACTGGCCATGACGCTTTTACCTCGAGAGTTTATTATGGCTACGGGGTAAACTGGAATTTGGGGGTTAAAATTAGATTCTAAATCAACTAATAAATGAAAATCATGAAAATTATAAAGATACTTTCATTTCTTCTTGCTGTCGCTGCAATACAAGCGTGTAATCACTTAGAGGATGAGATTGCAGCCTTGGATATTCCGACCACAGTTGTGGCGGATTTGGATCTCACCTTGACTGATGATGATTACGATTTAGTAGATAAAGGGTTTGGTACTTTTGACAGTGATGATGAGGCCAAAGTACTAATTCCGACGATTCTAACTGAAAACTACCCACAGTTGGGCTTAGGTTCTTCTGCATTGGTTCACTACGACCTGTATGACCCAATTAGAATTAATAATGAACTTGAATTTACTTTGACAGAGCAGGATTACGTGGATTTGGGAGAGAGTTTTGGTACACTTAGTAGTGAAGGAGATATCTTCAATGCGGTAGAATTTAAACATCCGACTCCTGAGGAGAATGATGTGGTAACTTTGACCTACGAATGGTTCTGTGGAGGTTGTGCAGATCAAGGCACTTTAACCAGTAAGGTGACCTATTATGATGGTCGCTGGTATAATGCTTATGTGCCAACTGCTGAAGACTATACCTTTATGGGACAACGTTTTCCTAACTTCGACAGTAGAACAGCTGCTAGAGAACGAATAGCTAAAGTGCTTGGCCTTCGCCATTTATTTGATGAGGAAGGGACCATTAGAACGGCTGTTTTTACCTATACGTTTGTTCCTAGTGGTGGGTCACGCCAATTTGTCGACTTTATGGCTGTATTCCAGTTTGATGGTGCTGCTTGGCAACCGTTCCAGGACGTGGTAGAATCATCTCTTCAGTTGGGACATGATGGCAAAACCTGGGTGCCTGATAATACGATTAAGTATTCTTTGGTTGGTGCTGATTATGTGGCTATTGCTGCTGATTATGCTAGCATCAATCCAGGAGGTTCAGGTAGTATGGCCAATTTCGGAAACTACGATATTGGTTTGTGGCCAACGACTGACATTGTGAGTTCCATAGGTGGAAGATTACTACAAATTTTCCCTGGAGTAGAAGACCAAAAGTACTTGGTTTCTTATGATACCTGGGAACCAGGTGCTGGTGTGAGAACGATACTTCTTATATACAAGGGCGGAGTTTACGTAGAGTTTTAGTATGCAAG
The DNA here is from genome assembly GCA_913060855.1 of uncultured Lewinella sp. GTDB lineage: Bacteria > Bacteroidota > Bacteroidia > Chitinophagales > Saprospiraceae > DT-111. The sequence goes on from CAJXUM010000042.1 coordinate 13,422, forward strand.
AGCATGTTTGGGCAATGCTTTTGGAGGAAAAAAGTGTCATTTTTTTGCTAAGA
>CAJXUM010000043.1 GCA_913060855.1 uncultured Lewinella sp.
CGAGATCAGCCTCGGTCTCGTGGGCTCGGAGATGTGTATAAGAGACAGAAGTATTACAATCTATTCCTCCACATCGAAATGGTTTTGGAAAGGTATATCTTTCACTGCCAGAAGCTCCTTTTCAAATTGAAGCTATTACGGCCGGGCAAGAATTGAGGCCGGGTGCGCACGTACGCGTAATTGATGTAATTGACGATCGAATTATCTTGGTGGAGCCTATCGAAGAAAACTATCCAGGACAAGGACTAGCACGTTAGGGATTTAGAAAAAAATAAGGTGCCCAAGAAAGCGCAAATATTTTGGTAGCAGGCTAGGCGAGAGAACCGATTCTAGCCATAGCTACATGAGGGCTCGAACAACGACGCTTGGTAACAAAAGAGCAAGCTGAACGGGTAGCTTATTTATTGCTAAGTCCCTCAATCACTACTTTTCTCGATCGGTCACAAACATGACCAACTCTTCCAATGCCTGTCTGACTGGACTGTGAGGAAACTGATGTAGCAATTCAAAGGCTTGGTCTCGGTAATCATACATGGCTTGGCGAGTATATTCCAACCCACCACTTTCCCGTACAAACTCAATCACTTCTTTTACTTTTTCAGGTTGCTCATTGTACTTCTTAATGGTACGTATAATGCGACGTTTGTCTGCTTTACTGGCATTTTGTAATGCATAGATAAGTGGAAGCGTCATCTTCTTTTCCTTGATATCTATTCCCAAAGGCTTTCCTACATCATCCGTCCCAAAGTCGAACAGATCATCTCGGATTTGAAAGGCGATACCAATCTTTTCACCAAAGGTGTGCATCCTATTAATCAACACTTCATCTTCGGTGGTGGATGCCGCACCAGCTGCGCAGGCCGACGCGATCAGAGAGGCTGTCTTTTGTCGGATCACATCATAATATATGGCCTCGTCGATATCTAAACGTCGTGCCTTTTCTATCTGTAATAGCTCTCCTTCACTCATGGCTTGAATGGCGACAGAGATGATCTCTAAAAGTCGATAATGCTTATGCTGCAGCGCCAATAACATTCCCTTTGAATAGAGGAAATCACCGACCAATACGGCAATCTTATTTTTCCATAAAGCATTGACAGAGAAAAAACCTCGACGTTCATTGGAATCATCGACGACATCGTCGTGCACCAAGCTAGCCGTATGCAATATTTCAATAAAAGAGGCCGCATTGAAAGTAGCATCTGTCGTATCACCACATAACTTAGCAGAGAGAAACACAAACATAGGTCGAACTTGTTTCCCCTTACGGCGCACAATATAATAGGTGATTCGATCTAGTAGCGGCACAGGACTGCGCATCGCTTCTCGAAAATGCTTTTCGAACTTCTTGAGTTCGGAATTGATAGGCGCCTTTATCGCTTCAAGTGATTTGACCATACAAGGCGTATTCTAGTTGTTTCTTTGCCAATATTTTCTTATTGCCACAGTGGTTTCTATTTAAACACCCAAAGCTACAAAAAGTATTTATACAGGATAATGATTTTGTTTTCGATTGTAAAAAGCGGTTCTATCTAGGGTAGAGGTATACTGACATGAAGGAGATTGGGGAATCCCAAACCAATATGTGTCAAGCATAGTGATTGGGCTGTCTTTTTGTCGGGTATCTTTATACTATAATTTCCGTATATTGGTATAAATCAGGTAAATCCTACTATGGCACGGTACTTGCCTATTGGAAGAATCAATTAAGTGCTCCTTTTTCTGTCACATTGACACCTAAAAAGGAGACATACTTTAGACTTTATTCCAAATCATTCCATACGGCTAGAAAACCTACTTTCGGGGCCCAAAGAACGATCACGGACTGAAGTCTTTTGCGATGACGAAGTTGGATACCTTTTTGTGAGATACACAAGATTACAAGACTTTACATAAGTATATGTTCGAAGAATACTTTTCTAACCAGAAATTTGAAGAAGAAACTGACTACTTGCCTCTCATCTCCATTGAAGAGGAAGAGGAACCTGACATGCAGGAAGATTTCCCTACCGAATTGCCTATTCTTGCTTTAAAAAATACTGTTCTATTTCCGGGGATTATTATCCCAATAACCGTAGGAAGGGATAAGTCTATAAAAGCGATCAATGTCGCTTATGAAGATGATCGAAAGGTGGCCGTATTATCCCAGAAAGATAGTGAAATAGAAGACCCTAAAACAACTGACCTTTTCGAGGTAGGTACGGTGGCTAGGATTCTAAAATTGCTACGAATGCCCGATGGCACAACTACTGCTATCTTACAGGGTCGAAAGCGATTTCAGCTGGATGAAATACTTCAGGAAGATCCCTATATGAAGGGTAAGATTTCGCCTATTGCCTACGAAGAGGCCGAGAATAAATTGGAATTTGAAGCGCTTATTGCTTCTGTCCTAGACTTGGCCAAACAAATCATAGAACTTTCTCCTAACATCCCGTCGGAGGCGATGGTGATGTTGAAAAATATCTCTAATAATTCTTTCCTTCTCAATTTCATAGCCTCAAATTTGAGTGCTAAGACGCCCATCAAGCAAAAAATACTGGAGACCAGTAACTTGCGAGAAAAGGCCAACACTTTGCTGATCCAACTCAATGATGAATTACAATTGCTAGAGTTGAAAGACCAGATAGAGAGTAAAGTCAGGGTAGATATTGAGAAGCAACAAAGAGATTATTTCCTCAATCAACAGCTCAAAACTATACAAGAGGAGCTGGGCCAAAACCCACAAGAGCAGGAGGTTAAGAAACTGGTAGAACGAGCCCGGAAGAAGAAATGGTCCAAAGAAGTCAGTGCTGTTTTCCAAAAAGAACTCAGCAAATTGCGGCGAATGAATCCGCAGGCCGCTGAGTTTTCGATACAGTCCAATTACCTCGAACTTTTATTGGATTTGCCCTGGGGACAGTTTACCAAAGATAATTTCAACCTCCAGAAAGTAAAACAGGTCTTAGACAAAGACCATTTTGGACTACAAAAGGTGAAAGAGCGGATCTTAGAGCACCTGGCCGTTTTGAAATTGAAAGGGGACATGAAAGCGCCTATTATATGCTTGGTTGGCCCTCCAGGTGTTGGTAAAACTTCACTAGGCCGATCAGTAGCCAAGGCTTTACGTCGCAAGTTTATACGAATGTCATTAGGAGGGCTGCATGATGAATCAGAAATCCGCGGGCATCGCAAAACTTATATCGGAGCTATGCCTGGGCGTATCTTGCAGTCTTTGCGCAAAGCGGGCTCTTCCAATCCCGTTTTCATTTTAGATGAAATTGATAAAGTAGGGAAGGACTTCCGAGGCGATCCCTCTTCAGCTTTACTTGAAGTCTTGGATCCAGAGCAGAATACGACTTTTCATGACAATTACCTGGATCTAGAATATGACTTGTCCAAGGTCTTGTTTATCGCTACAGCTAATTCGTTAAATACCATTCAACCCGCTTTGCTTGACCGGATGGAGATTATCGAAATCAGCGGGTATTCCACAGAAGAAAAAATTGAAATTGCCAAGCAACACCTTATCCCAGACCAGAGAAAGGAACATGGTCTAGTGGCTAAGCATGTCAAACTCCCTAATCCGATCATCGAACAAATCATCCAGGAGTATACCCGCGAATCGGGTGTGCGTTCATTGAATCGGCAAGTGGCAGGGGTCATGCGTAGTGTAGCGAAGAAAGTCGCTATGGAAGAAAAGTATGCACCGCGAGTGAAAAAAGGGGACATTCGAGGTATGCTAGGGCCTACTCGTTATTCTACCGATTTATACCAGAAGATTGACACGCCTGGTGTGGCGGTGGGCTTGGCCTGGACGCCCGTAGGTGGCGACATCTTATTCATCGAATGCAGTTTGAATACCGGTAAAGGGAAATTGACCTTGACCGGTAATCTAGGTGATGTGATGAAAGAATCGGCTACGACTGCCTTAAGTTACCTTAAAGCACAAAATAAGAGGCAAAATATCAGTGACGATAGTTTTGATCAATACGATATACATTTACATGTGCCACAAGGCGCCATTCCCAAGGACGGCCCCTCTGCGGGTATCACCATGCTAACCGCGCTTACCTCAGCCTTTACTAAACGCCCCATCAAGCCTTTCTTGGCGATGACCGGGGAGATTACATTGCGAGGAAAAGTGCTTCCTGTAGGTGGCATCAAGGAAAAGATTTTGGCAGCGAAGAGGGCAGGTATGAAGGAAATTATTCTCTGTCAAGAGAATAAAAAACATATCGAAGAAATCCAGGCCGATTATATTGAAGGGATGACCTTTCATTATGTCGATCGCATGAGCGAAGTCTTGGATATTGCTCTTTTGTAATAAACCGATATACAACTCGCCGAATAAGACTTCAGCAGTTTCGCTAGGTATACCTGGGGAAATTGCTGAAGTCTACTCCCCGTCTATTCTGTCTGATCGAATAACTTCATGATCGCATTTTGCTCCCATTTAATAGGCCAGTTATCAGCTGATTTCGTTAAGGTGAAGTTAATCTCATTGTCTTTCCAGACAAAATCCGCTCTAGAAACCTTATAAAAGCGCTAAAATCTGTAATTTTAACCTACACTATCCAACCTTTTCTGTGTTTTCAAGGTCATATGGATAGTGAATTCGGTATAATTTATGCCACTGGTTTCTGAATATTAATACTAGTATATATGAGAGCTCGGATATGTATTTGCCTTTTTCTTCTTGTTTTTGCAGCTGGTTCTGTTTGGTCACAAGAAGTGGATAAAACTAATTTGGTACAATTTTCGGGCATGGTGCTGGATGGTTCTACCGAACAACTTTTCCCCGTTCCTTACACCAATATTTTAGTACAAGGTAAGAAAAGAGGAACCTACTCCGATTTTGAAGGCTTCTTCTCTATCGTGGTTGAAAAAGGAGATATTATCGTCTTCTCAGCAGTCGGCTATAAAACGGTAGAATTTACTATCCCTCTCGATTTGGAAGATGATCGTTATTCATTGGTGCAGTTGATGAGTCAGGATGCTATAAATTTACCGGAGACCGTAGTATTTCCGTGGCCAAGTAGAGATCATTTTAAGCTTGAGTTCTTAGCGATGGATATCACGCCCGAAATGCAAGAGCGTGCCACGGAGAACTTGGCCAATGAGGTATTACGCAAAGCGAGAAAGAGTGTCTCCTTTGACGGCAATGAAAATGCCGATTATTACCTTCGACAGCAGTCAAAAGAATACTACTATATTGGTCAACGACCACCTATGAATATCTTCAATGCAGTAGCTTGGAAAAACTTTTTTGACGCTTGGAAAAAAGGTGATTTCAAGAACAAAAAGAAATAGGCATAATTTACTGCCCTTCGGCACTTCTTTGGTATTGCGCATAGAACCAGTTTCTCGGCATTTTGCTGAGATCGTCGCCCTCGTAGTATCCCCAGCCGATGATTTCATAGGAATTGGGTAGGACCGTTTCTTGAAAATATTCTACTCGCTGTGGGTTTTCCTCGGTACGCTGCCAGATGATGGTGTTACTGCCCGCCATACTTCCTTTATGAATAATGGTCTCATCGGGCTTTCTGACGACGCACCACATTTTCCCATCCTGCACTTTATTTACACCAAGACTTTCTACTTTCTCCCCTGTTTCTGGGTACACATCTATAATTTTCACCTTCTGGAAATAAGGGCTTTCTGATTCATAAAACTGATCTACCACCAGGGAATTCACCATCGCTAACTTACTACTCTGCACAATGCTTCGATCCAGGTTGTATAGAATCTCATCATTCCGTGCTTCTACGGCCTTCGGTTGAAAGATAAAGAACTGTCCTTTCCAGTGGCCATCCAGGCTACTGTATACATTGGCAAAAGCTTCGTCGGCTGGTGTTGGCACTGGGATATTTTCAATATCATCGACTTGCACAGTACGTGCGCATTGCCAATTAAAAGCTACTAAAAAAAGAAGTGCTCCCCACTTAATTCCTGAGTTGGAGAAGGGATTTTTCGAAATGAACATGAATTTATAATTTGTCTGATTAGCAGATACATTTATCCTCCTCTAGCAAATTTTGCCAGAGAACTACAATTATAAAACTACTATGCTTAGCACATAGTCTTTGTACTAAGATAGTAATAGTATTAAAAATGCACCCTAGAATCGAAAAACTACTTGCTAGACAGACGAATGACCGGGCAAATGACCTCTTCTAATGAGATGCCGCCATGCTGAAAGGTATTTCGGTAATAGTTGTGGTAGTAGTTATAGTTATTCGGATAAAGGAAGAACTTATCTTCTTTCGCAAAAATGAAAGTGGAACTTACATTTGGGCGAGGTAGACCTGCTTTAGCGGGGTCTCTCACCTCCAAGACATCACCACGATTGTATTGTAGGTTCCTTCCTACTTTGTAGCGAAGATTGGTAGTCGTCTCTCGATCACCAACCACTCTAGAGGGGCTATTGACCCGAATAGTACCATGATCGGTCGTCATGAACAGTTGTACATCACGCTCAGCTATGCGCTGCAAAGCAGCATAAAGAGGAGAGTTTTCAAACCAAGATTTAGTCAGTGATCTATACGCTTTTTCATCTCCAGCCAACTCCTTCAGCACTTCCATTTCAGTCCGTGCATGAGATAACATATCGATGAAGTTGTACACAATCACAGAAAAGTCATTGTTCAAATAATTGAGGATGTTATCCTGCAAATTTTTGGCATTATGAACATTGGTAATCTTGGTGTAATCAAAGCGTAATTCCTTGCGAAAAGTACGTTTAACTTGTTCTTTGAGCAGATCGTGCTCATACATATTTTTGCCCCCTTCTTGGTTGTCATTCAACCAATATTGCTTATGGTATTTGGCAATATCGGAAGGTAACATACCCGCAAAGATCGAATTTCGACTATACTGGGTAGAGGTCGGTAAAATACTATAGAAAAAATCCTCTTCCTCCACTCTAAAGTACTCACTGATAATCGGTTCAATCACTCGCCACTGGTCGTAACGCATGTTATCGAGTAGGACCATGACAGTGGGTACATCTGGTTTTAGATGTGGAAAGACCTTAGATCTCAAAAGGTTGTGAGAAAATACAGGACCATCACTATCCTCTATCCAGGATTGATAATTCTTTACTATATATTTCGAAAAAGCGGCATTGGCTTCACTCTTTTGCGTCGAAAGAATATCTGCCATTTCCGTGGAATTAGACTCATCGATCTTCAATTCCCAGTTGATAATCTTCTTATAAGTTTCTGCCCATTCCTCATGATTCAGGCCACTATTGATCTCCATAAATATCTGTCGGAACTCTTGCTGATATTCGGAGGACGTCTTTTCTCTCACCAATCGTTTATTCTCGAATATCTGCTTCAACGTCAACAGGATCTGATTGGGATTGACGGGTTTGATCAAGTAGGCGCTTATTTGCGAACCGAGGGCTTCTTCCATCACATTCTCTTCCTCATTCTTGGTGATCATGACGACCGGTATATTGGGAAGTAAGTCCTTTACTTTGGAGAGCGTTTCCAAACCAGTGATACCTGGCATACTTTCATCTAGAAAAACGACATCAATCGTCTTGTTTTCTTCGCACTCTTCCAGCGCATCATAGCCATTAGTCACTGTAATTACTTCATATCCTTTTTTTTCCAAAAAAAGCAACTGAGGTTTCAATAAATCTATTTCGTCGTCTGCCCAAAGGATAGTGATTTTGTCCATGAAAATTATTGTTTCTAAATTTATGTATGCAAAAATTGGCTACTTGGTGTACCCTTGTAAAAACAGAGCTGCTTTGGACTCCTGAGGTCCATATGGACTTGTCTTTACACCTTACTTAGCTATAGGTCATAAGATAAAGGTCTATTCTTGGCAATATATTGTCCAAGACCTCAAAGTAATCCCTATAGTATCGCCACAGATTTACAAAAAAATAACTTATTTAAGGCATGCTATAGCGGCAAAAGCTATTACTTTGCCCGAAAGTGGCGCAGATATCAAGGAAAAGGACCTAGATTTAGCGTAAGCTGAGCGCATCACTTCAATATTTCGCAATATAACTATTACTCAAATGAGTAAGAAAAAAATATTCAATGATCCCGTTTATGGTTTTATCAGTGTTCCTTACGGGATTCTTTTTCAATTGGTAGAACATCCTTTTTTCCAACGGCTGCGTCGGATCAAGCAGCTGAGCTTGACTCATTATGTATATCCAGGAGCTTTGCATACCCGCTTTCATCATGCCCTGGGTGCCTTGCACCTGATGACGCAGGCGATTAATACATTGCAACAAAAAGGCGTAGAAATTACCGATGAAGAAGCCGAAGCAGTCTCGATTGCCATTCTACTGCACGACATAGGGCACGGCCCATTTTCTCATACGCTCGAACACACCTTGGTGAATGTTACGCATGAGACGCTCTCTTCCTGGTTTATGGAAAAACTAAATGAAGAATTCGATGGTGCCTTGAGTATGGCGATCGATATCTTTCAAAATAAATACCATAAGCACTTCCTTTACCAATTGGTATCCGGACAACTCGACATGGATCGCATGGATTACCTCAATCGCGATAGCTTTTTCACCGGCGTTTATGAAGGCGTGATTGGTTATGATCGGATAATTAAGATGTTGGCGGTAAAAGCGGATGAATTGGTGGTAGAGATCAAGGGGATTTACTCTATCGAGAAGTTTTTGATTGCTCGCCGACTCATGTATTGGCAAGTATATTTACACAAGACAGTCCTTTCGGCTGAACAAATGCTAGTCCGGACGCTGCGACGCGCGAAAGAATTGGCGCAACAAGGACATCCGCTAGCAGCCAGTCGTAGCCTCAACTATTTTTTGCAATCTGATCTCAGCAAGGAGGAATTAGTAGCAGAAAAAGAAGTACTGCTTCAGCACTTTGCAGCACTAGATGACTTCGATATTGTTTCTGCATTAAAGGACTGGCAGTCTGATACTGATCCGATCTTAAGCTACCTCTCCTCTTCCTTGATTAACAGGCGGTTATTTAAGCTAAACCTGCAGAAAGAGGCGCCATCTACGGAGGAGATCAATAGAATTAAAGCAGATATTCAACTTCAATTCCCCGGCATTCAATCCGCAGATCAGCATTTCCTCATCACAGGAAAAGAAACCAATAGAGCTTATAGCCCGTCTAAAGAAGAAATCAAAATCCTAACGAAATCTGATGAGGTACAGCCCCTCTCGCATTTGACTGACTATGTGATGCAAAATCGCATTATCACCAAATATTTCTGGAGTTATCCAAAAAAAAATATATAAAATCTACCAAAATAGCATCATTTTTTTGATCAAGCCGTACAATAGGTTGCATTCAATCAACCTCCCACGATCTATTGCCTTTCAATCGCCATATTGTAGTTCCCGCCCCCCGGTATACTAATTAGGTTTTGGTGTAGAATTCCTCCCCTAATACACAGGTCTCCTGGGTATTACTCATCCACCATTTAAGGCTTGTTTATTCTAAAATAGTTGGCTTATAAATATCCATTAAAATGAACTCACACACTATGAGAAAATCGAGTTTACTACTCCTTTTCATCTGTCTAACCATTGGCGCTTTTTCCCAAGAACCAGGGGATTTTCCACCCAATAGTGAGCCAGGAAAATGCTATGCAAAATGTTTAATAGCAGATGACTATGAGGAGGTTACAGAAAGAGTAGTCGTTAAACCTGCTTCTAAAAAAACAGAAATCATTCCTACCTCTTTTTCAATCGTAACGGAAGAATTGATCAAAAAGGAAGGGGCACAGAAATACGCTGTTTCACAAACCAAATTTCAAACGGTGAAAGAACAGTTGGAAGTAAAACCGAGCGGTAAAAGGCTCATTTACATTCCAGCGGAATATGAAATGGTTGAAGAAAGAGTAATGATCAAAGAAGCAACCGTACGCTATGTTCCCGTCGCTGCTGTGTACGAAACCGTTACGGAGCGGGTTGAAGTAAAACCCGCATCAAAAAAACTCAAGGTAATACCTGCCGAATACGAAAATACAACCGAAAGAGTGATGATCAAGGAGTCTTCAACGCGTATAGAAAGACAGCCTGCCCGCTATGAGACCCAAACCGAACGAATTGAGATTTCACCTTCCTCCACCAAATGGGTGAAGCGACAAGCTGATCGTAATTGCTTGTCAGAAGATCCCAATGATTGTCTGGTCTGGTGTTTAGTGGAAGTACCCGCACAATTCCGAAATGTCACCAAACAAGTAAGAGTGGGATGCGGAGACGGTTGGACAGATAACGGAGAAGATTGCACGCGTACCATTGAGGTCCCTGCCGAATATGAAACACGCAATAAGCGCGTAATAAAAACGCTGGCTCAAGTAGTTGAGGAAGTAATTCCTGCTGAATACAAAGAAATCAAGAAAGAGGTGCTCAAATCTGCTGCGACTACTCAAGAGGAAGTAATTCCTGCAGAGTATACGACTGTCAAAGTAAAAAAGATCAAGACACCAGCAATGACCAAGGAAGAGGTTATTCCTGCCAAACTCGTAAATGTTAGCAAGCAGGTGATCGAAAGCGAAGCAAATGCTGTAGCGGAAGAAATTCCAGCTGAAATTGAAACCATCACCAGAGAGGTCGTGCAAGATGCTGCTCGAGTAAAGACCATAGATATCCCAGCTGAATATGAATCGATAACCAAGCAAAATCTGGTTAGGAAAGGTGGGTTTACAGAATGGAGAGAGGTCCTTTGTCCGAATGAGGTAACAAGTTACACTATCCGGCAGGTACAGGAAGCACTTAAAGCACGTGATTACAAACCAGGTCCACTAGATAATATCCTAGGTGCTCAAACCAAATCGGCACTCACAAAATTCCAGCGAGACAATGGTCTTCCCATTGGAAATTTGGACTTAGAGACCTTACGAAAATTAGGTATTCAGTTTTAGCACTGATTTCATTATACAACCGAAATTGTTTTACACCTCCTATCAGCAAGCGCTGGTAGGAGGTGTTTCTTTTTACTGATTTTTGTCATGTTATAAAAGAAAGAAAAGGCCTAGCTTGTCATTCAAATCATGATAGTGTCAAAATCTTAATTAAAATTAGTCTAAATAAACATACTCTATTATATTTGTAGCGTTCGGTAGGCAATTCCAAGGCCTTTATACCTAACTCTAGGTATAGAGAGAATACCTAAAGATGGTTATTTTCTCGCTAAATGGCTTCAATTTGTAGGTAGAGACGCAGCGATGACTGGATATTGCGCTATTTTGGGAGGCAGGTAGTAATCATTCAACAAAATAATCAACGTGGTTGCAGTAGTTTCAAATCAAAAGCATTTTTCGGGAGTCAATCCTAACAGGCAGCAGGTTATTTCTCATTTCACAGATGATCGTCTAGCCAGTAAATTGATGGCCATGGGTGTATTGCCGGGCAGTAAAATTTCATTGGTACGCAAAGCACCAATGGGCGGCGGATGGTATATCCAAGTCGACAATAAGGTGATTGCTATGCGGGAACAAGAGATGGGATGTATCGTAACTAGCTAATGGAGAAAGAAACTGTATCGTCCGTCAAGAAATATGTCGTTGGCTTATTTGGCAATCCCAATTGCGGTAAGTCTACGCTATTTAATCAACTTACCGGTCTGCGACAAAAGGTAGGTAATTTCCCAGGTGTGACCGTGGATAAGAAGGTAGGCCAATATCGCCTAGCTGATCAACAAGCCATCACACTCATTGATTTTCCGGGAACCTATAGCTTCTATCCTAATTCGCAGGATGAGCGCATCGCTGTTCAGACCCTCATTCACCTCAAAGATGACAATTATCCTGATGCCATTATCTATGTGGCTGATGTCATCCATTTAGAAAAACATCTTCTTTTATTTACCCAATTATATGACCTTGGCCTTCCGATCATGTTGGTGCTCAACATGGCAGACCAAGCGGAACGAGAGGGGCTAAAAATCAATACGGCCAAGCTCGAAAAGGCATTGGATGCACCCGTTGTTTTGCTGAGCGCCCGAACGGGGCAAGGCATCGAACAATTACAAGAAGGGATCCGTCAATTGATCACGAAACCCAAATTGACGGAAGGAAAATTCCGTAAACTCTCCACAGAAGAATTGGCCATTAGCAAAGCTGTGCAGGCTCGCTTTCCACAGCTCAATGATTATATGGCTCTATTATACGCTCATCATTACAAATGGCTGCCCTTTCTTTCGGAAGAGGAGAAGCAGTCCATTCAGCAAATAATTGAGCAAGCTCCTTTCCATAGCTTAAAGTTTCAGGTTAATGAAACGATGGAGCGTTTCAACAAATTTGGGCCGATCACCAAGTCGGCTATCGATGATACTTCTTCCACACAATCTTCGGCTAGCTTAGTCCTAGATAGTGTCTTTACCCATCGGGTATTCGGTCCACTCATTTTTCTAGGCATAATGTTGCTGGTTTTTCAGGCCATTTTTGCTTGGGCGAGTTACCCAGCAGATTGGATAGAGGCGATTTTCGGAGAACTAAGTTCGGGGGTAAAAACAGTGCTGCCTGAAGGCTGGCTGAGTGACCTGATTACGGATGGAGTGCTAGCTGGATTGGGGGGTATTGTTGTTTTTGTGCCACAGATTGCCATCTTATTCTTCCTCATTTCCATCTTAGAAGAAGTGGGATATATGGCTCGTGCGGCTTTTATGTTTGATCGACTCATGCAATTTTTTGGACTCAATGGCCGGAGTATGATTGCGCTAATCTCTAGTAGTGCTTGTGCTATTCCAGCGGTCATGAGTACACGTAATATTAGCAATTGGAAAGAACGATTGATTACTATTTTGGTTACGCCACTAATTAGTTGCTCGGCTAGAATTCCGGTATATACAGTGCTGATTGGTTTTGTGGTTCCGGCTACTACGATTTGGGGCTTTTTTAACCTACAAGGTATAGCCTTCATGGGCCTCTATGTACTGGGGATCGTTGCAGCCTTGTTTTCGGCCTGGGTTTTCAAGAAGATATTGAAGACGAACGAAAGTAGTTTTCTCATGTTAGAACTACCCGCCTATCGACTACCCGTGATGCGGAATGTATGGCTCAATGTGTGGGAAAAAGTCAAGACCTTTCTACTGGAAGCAGGTAAAGTGATCATCGTCATATCCATCGCATTGTGGGTCTTGGCCACCTATGGTCCCTCCACTGCCATGGAGCAAGCAGCGGTTGATGCTACAACACAAGCTGCTGAACAACAAATGAGTGAATCTGAAGCGGCTAACCTCTTAGCTTCGAAAAAATTGGAGGCTTCTTTTGCGGGGCATTTAGGTAAATTTATCGAGCCTGCGATTGCGCCACTTGGATTTGATTGGAAAATGGGAATTGCGCTAATCACCTCTTTTGCGGCTCGCGAGGTCTTTGTGGGTACGATGGCGACAATCTATAGTATTGGAAGTACGGAAGACGAAAGCTCCATCAAAGAAAGGATGGCTGTCTCTTATACACATCTCCGAGCCCACGAGACCGAGGCTGATCTCGT
>CAJXUM010000044.1 GCA_913060855.1 uncultured Lewinella sp.
GAGATCAGCCTCGGTCTCGTGGGCTCGGAGATGTGTATAAGAGACAGCTTCATATTCTTGCACCAAAGTATCAATCGAATGATCTGAGACGGCATCTATCTTAGCGACAACATCTCCCAATCCGTAACCATTGACGGAATACCCAAATTGAATCTGTGCGGAAACCTTATTGCCTTCTGTTACCGCTACCTCACGCATATTATCCCCAATCCGAGCTACCTTCAAATGCTGTGTTTCGTGCCATCCACAGGCCGTCCTAGCCCATATGCTGAGTTTTTGCACGACTTCTTCATCCTGCCAGTGCCCTACGACTACTTTTCTATTCAGTCGCATGCGGGTATTGATAAAACCAAATTCCCTTCCGCCATGGGCGGACTGATTGAGATTCATGAAATCCATATCAATCTCTGACCATGGAATATCTCTACCAAATTGGGTATGCAAATGCACTAGGGGTTTCTGCAATATCTGTAGCCCTCGAATCCACATTTTAGCGGGAGAGAAGGTATGCATCCAGGCAATAAGACCAATGCATTCTGGGGTGGCATTGGCTTCCTGGCAGAGTAGTGCAATAGCATCAGGAGTGGTGAGGACGGGCTTAAATACGATCTTCACCGGTAAGCCTTCAGGGCCATCCAAGGCTTGAGTAATGGCCTGAGAGTGCTTTGCTACTGTCTGTAAGGTTTCTTCACCATATAGGTGTTGACTCCCGGTAATGAACCAGGCCTCGTATTGCTTTAAATCCATTATTTATTTTTTGAGTTGGGCGAAAGTTGGTAGGTCGTAAGTCGGGAAGTCGTAAGTCGATACGTTTGAACGTCATAAGTCTAAAAGTCTTGAAATAGAAGGTCTTCGAAATGTTACTAGGCTTACAATTTTCCGACCTTTGACTTCCCGACTTACGACTTCTGGACATACGACCTCCAGACTTCTAAACTCCAACTTATTTCCCATTAAAAGATAACATAATGAAAGCCACAATCGCCACAACAACTAATGAGAAAATAATATCCCAAATGGTATAGCTATTTCTATTGGCTTCTTTCTGCTCTTCGGTTAATGTACTATAGGTAAGGCCTTTCAGTTTGTCAAGTGCAGGGGCTTCGGTAACCAGACTCACCACTACGGTCACAAGTACTGAAAATAGGAAGAACCAAGCGGCGAAAGTCAAGAAATTCATATCGCCTAGCGTATGAAGTATGCCACCAGGTGTAAAATTATCTTTGCTCAATTCTAAGGTGATCCTGATAGCGCCTACAATTAAGCCTGAAACCAATGTAGCCATGGCTCCTTTGCCATTGATCCGTTTGGAGAAGAGACCTAATAGGAAGACAGCTGTAATCGGAGGAGCGATATAAGACTGTACAGATTGCAAGTATTCATACAAAATCCCTGAGATGTTTTGCATGACAGGAATCCAGGCAATCCCGGCTACAACGACGAAGAAGGTAGCAATTTGTCCAACGCGAACCAATTGTTTTTCCGATGTATCTGGTTTGATTTTTTTGTAAATATCGACCGTGAATAAAGTGGAACAAGAATTGAACACCGAAGCCAGTGAACTCATCAGTGCAGCCATCAAGCCAGCAGCTACCAATCCGCGCAGACCATGTGGTAAAACACTGGTCATAAGAGCTGGAAAAGCTTGATCAGGTGTATCCCAGTCCAATTGTCCTTTTTGTTTTAGGGCTAGTGCAATTACACCCGGCATGAGGAAAATGAAAACGGGGAAAAGCTTAAGAAAAGCACCCCATATGGTCCCCCTTCGTCCCTCTGTAATATTCCTGGCAGTCAATGCCCGTTGTACGATATATTGATCCGTACACCAATACCACATCCCGACAATAGAACTGGTAATCACCAGACTTGGCCATGGGAATTCTGGATCACTCGCTGCTCGCCACATGTTGAAATATTCAGGACCAACAGTTGCCTTTAATTCAGCAACACCACCTACGGCTTGTAGCCCGAGGATGGTCAATAGACCGGCTCCTAGCAATAAGATAACAGCCTGTAAGGCTTCCGTATACACGACAGCTCGCATACCGCCCAATACGGTATAAGCACCTGTTAAAACAACGGTAGCCAAGGCCCCTTCCCAGAAGTCGATGCCCAATAAAGTGGCAATGACTATACCACCAGCGTATACCGTCACCGATACCTTGGTAAGGACGTAGGCAATAAGGGAAAAGATAGAAAGAAACCAACGCGTATGAGGGCCATATCTTCGCTCTAGGAATTCGGGCATGGTGAATACTCCCGCTCTGGCATAAAAGGGTAAAAACACCCAGCCAAGCATGAGTACGAGCCAAGCGTGAAGCTCGTAGATAAGTAGTGGCATCTTATCCGATGCTCCCGTTCCCGCGAGGCCCACAACGTGTTCTGAACCAATATTAGAAGCAAAAATGGAAGCGCCTACCACAAACCAGCCAATATCTCGGCCAGCTAGGAAGTAGTCTTCGGTATTGTTTGTTTTTTGCCGCATAACCCAGTAGGCAATTCCCAACAGGATCAAAAAATAACCGGCAATAACTATCCAGTCTAATGTATTAATGGTTTGCATATTAACAAGGTAAAGGTGGTTAATTGTATGTCTTGTTATGGTCTAATATCTAGTTTAGGGCCTATCTGAAATTATTATTTTTATCGGTTATCTAGGGATGGTAGATCAAGAGGAAACATGTTTCCCTATATAGTTGGCCATGCTACTAGACATCCAGAAGACAGAAGCGAGAAAAGAGACTGCTGAAGCGGTAGCCTATCTCTCCTCTTATATCTCCCTTTGCCCAGTAGTATAAAGCCTTGTGTGGTGGTATAACTACAAATTTATTCTTGTCCATAATAAGCACCCGCGCCATGCTTTCGCTCATAGTGCTTCCGAATGAGTGCATCATTCAGGCGGGGGGCATCGGGGCGTATTTGGCGGGTAAGCCAAGCCATTCGAGCCACCTCCTCTAAAACCGCGCTATTGTATACTGCTTTTTTGGCGGTCTTACCCCAGGTAAATGGCGCGTGATTGGCGACCAAAATCATTTCTACTTCTTCAGGACTCAATCCTTCTGCTTTTAGAGCATCCATGATCTGAAAACCTGTCATGTGCTCATAATTCCCTTGGATCATCTCTTCACTCATAACCGGAGCGCAGGGTATATCCACCGTCAAATGATCAGCATGTGTGGTGCCAAAAATAGGGATAGCCGTTTGGGTTTGTGCCCAAGCGGTCGCATAGGTAGAGTGTGTATGTACTATACCACCTATATGCGTCCAATGTTTATACAAGACCGCATGGGTTTTTGTGTCGGAAGAGGGCCGCATTTTTCCCTCCACGGTTTCAGCATCAAAATCGACGATCACCATATCTTCGGGGCGTAAGTCGACATAAGGTACTCCGCTAGGTTTAATCGCGAATACACCTTCCTCGCGATTAGCAGCACTGGCATTCCCAAAAGTAAACAACACTAAGCCTAGGGCTGGAAGCTGCATGTTGGCTTCATAAGCGGCTTGTTTTATATCCTGGTATTTAGACATGGTGGGTCAGCTTTTCTACAGCAGCTCCGAACTGCTGATATTCAGTATAAATTTTATCATATTGGGCTGCCTGACCAGGATCAGGCAGGTATTCTGCATCAAAGCCGGCCCCCATCGCTTGCATAGCCGCCGATACATTATCGTATATCCCGGCTGCCGTTGCAGCAAACATGGCTGCGCCTAAGGCACAAGTTTGTTCAGAACGAGCAATTTTGATCGGTCTATTGAGTACATTGGCCATCACCTGCATGATAAATGGTGACTTCTTCGCCACTCCTCCCAAGCCAATCACTCCTTTGATCGGGATACCTTCGCTTTGAAAACGCTCTACAATTTGGCGGGCACCAAAGCAAGTTGCTTCTACTAATGCTCTGAATATCCGTGGAGCATCGCTACCCAGGTTTAATCCCATCATGGCCCCTTTCAAGGCTTGATTCGCGTCCGGTGTGCGGCGACCATTGAGCCAGTCTAGGGCAATTACCCCCGACGCACCTGGATCTAGTTTTTCGGCCTCCGCAGTCAAGGCGGGGATAAGCCGGTCCAGGGCTTCCGCTATTAATTTATCCTTTAATTCATCATCTATTAATTCACTTTTTCCGATCATTTCCTCGATGGGCCATGCCAGTACTTTCTTAAACCATGCATAGACATCCCCAAAAGCAGATTGTCCGGCTTCCAAGCCCATCATACCAGGAATAACTGAACCGTCTACCTGGCCACAAATACCTCGTACCAACTTATCGCCTACATCCTCCATCGGCGCCACCAACATATCACAGGTAGATGTCCCCATCACCTTACTCAAATAGAAAGGCTCTACCTCTCCTCCGACGGCTCCCATATGTGCATCGAATGCACCTACCCCGACTACGACATCGGTGTTCAAACCTAGGCGGTCAGCCCATTCTTGACTTAGTTTTCCAGCAGGGATATCAGAAGTATAAGTGGTATCGAAAAGTCGATCGCGTACACCATCTAAGAGCGGATCTAAGGCCACAAAAAAATCATTAGGTGGAAGTCCATCGAAGTTTTCATGCCAAAGCGCTTTATGGCCGGCTGCACAGCGTGAGCGCTTCATATCAGCCACATTTTCGCCACCGGTCAGTAAAAAAGGAATCCAATCACAATGTTCTACCCATGAATAAGCAGCCGATCTAACCTTCTCATCCACCCGTAGGGTTCTCAATATCTTAGCCCAAAACCATTCGGAAGAATAAATTCCGCCTTCATATTTGGTATAATCAATCGCCCACTTCCTCGCGAGTGTATTGATCTCAGCCGCTTCTTGGATACCCGTATGGTCTTTCCATAGGATAAACATGGCGTGAGGGTTGTCTTCAAAACCGGGTGTTAAAGCGAGAGGCGTGCCCTGTTGATCTACGGCGACAGGGGTGGAGCCCGTGGTGTCTATAGCAATACCTTTGATGGCCTGGCCAACACCGGCAGGGGCCTTGGCTAGTGCAGCCTTAATAGTATGCTCTAGTCCTTCTATGTAATCAAGCGGATGCTGTCTGAATAGGTTAGTCGGAGGATCACAAAATTGACCGGCCTTCCATCGTTGATAATAGTGTACTGCGCTGGCTACTTCGTCGCCATTATTTGCATTGACGATCACCGCTCTTACGGAATCAGTACCATAATCTAGTCCAATTACATACTTGTTGTCGGCCATTTCGATTGGTTCAGTGTTTTAGAATCGATGACAAAGTAAGGAATCTTATAAAGTCTTTAATGGACTAACCCGTAATTTTTCTGCGAAAGAACGATATTGCAAACTTTTCGATTAACAGCGCAATCATTATGGGTATTTTATTTGATATGGATGGGGTGATCGCAGATACTAACCCTTTTCACAAGATCACGATTCAGCAATTCTGTGCACAGCATGGTATTGAAGCCACAGATTCATTTTTGGAAGAGAAGGTATATGGTCGGGTAAATAAAGAATGGATTCCGGAATTATTTGGCGCTATTACTACCGCAGAATCAGAAAAATTAGCAGACGAAAAGGAAGCCCTATTCCGAGAAATTTATGCCTCACATCTAAAAGCGGTAGATGGGCTACTAGACTTTTTAAGCCTTTTGCAGCAGCATAGTATCAGCGCTGCTATTGCTACTTCGGCTCCATTGGAAAATGCTGAGTTTATCTTGAGCGGACTAAATATATCTCACTTTTTCGATGCAGTATTACATTCAGCGCATGTTGAACAGGGAAAACCACATCCCGAAATTTATTTGAAGGCAGCAGCAGCTTTGGGTGAGAAACCGACCGATTGTATTGTGATAGAGGACTCAATTTCAGGGGTATTGGCCGGAAAAGCTGCGGCATGTAAGGTCATCGGCGTTACTACTACGCACACCAGAGAGGAATTGGGCGCGATTGATTTAGGGATTGATGATTTTGTGGGATTAAGCCTTTCAGACTTGAAAAAGCTGTAATATTTCTAGCAAGAGAATTTATCAGGGAGATGAATGTGACACTTTTATATCTCCAGCTTACCCAACCTTTCGGAGGATTAGCACTGTCTATCTATTGCCAAGTAAACCAGACAATACTTGGCTTTTCGAATTCGTTTTATAAAGGAACATATTCAGTGTAAAAAATCCCGATTGTTATGACAAACAAATTAATGCTTTTTGTTCTATGCACATTCTGCTTTTTCAGTTGTGAAAAAGAATCAGCGCTCTCAGATTTTGTAATAGGTACGCCTTTCAATATTCCATTTGCGGGCACTAATCACACGCCCGATGATGAAGTTACGGTTAACTTCTTCGAGGTGGTTAGTGATTCCAGGTGTCCTTCAGATGTCACCTGTGTATGGGAAGGAGAGTCTTCCGTGAAGCTAAACCTGAAAATTGGAGCCGAGAGTGAAGATCTTATTCTTTCTACCCATTTAAAAATGGGACAAGGACCTCAAAAGGACACGATAGGAGGCTATATCATTTCTCTATTGGAAGTGACTCCTTATCCGATTAGCACGGTAGATGTGCCCGAAGAGGATTATGAAATTCGTTTGCAGATAGACGAGTTATAGGTCTTTGTTGCGTGTTGCGGGTCAGTGAATTCGCAACACGCCACTTGGAACAGCTCGATCATTCGTTTATGATTTAGAAACAGTTTTTAGCCCCTTCTGAGTGGGAAGTATCTCGGGTTGTTTCATACAATTCTCCGCACTCATTGCCCTCCTTCCTTTTAAATAGATTATCCATTTTGACGAAGTAAGTTTTAGTTGATCAATAGGCTACCAACGCTCCTACTTCGGCAATTAACTTTACGCCAATTTCCGCTTTCCTATTTTCTCTTGTATTTTGTGAAAGGAGGTTTTATCTCTTTTAAAGATCGGAAGTATATGACAGCGAAGATTATCGATACTTTAGCAGGGAAGAATGTTCAGCCAACGCCTATGCGGATGCTCATTCTAGAACAATTCTTGCTGAATACACGGGCTTTGAGTTTAGTAGACTTGGAAGGTTTTTTGCCAAGAGCAGATCGAAGCACTATTTATCGAAACCTGAAGTTTTTTGTACAGAAAGGGCTCATTCATACTGTCGACGAAGGCTCGGTAGCGCAGCATTACGCGCTCTGCCCAGATGCCTGCGAGGAAGGAGCCCATCTAGATACACACCCTCATTTTTATTGTACTTCCTGTAAGGAGACAATCTGCCTAAGTAGTTTAGTGATTCCGTCCTTTCGCTTCCCTGTGAAATATCGGGTGGAACAAGTTGAAATGACGGCCTAAAGGTAATCATGTCTGTGCATGTACAAACATCCATGCGGGGCGACCTAGCCTCTCTTCAATCCCTAAAGACTGATATTCGAGCGCGCTTACATTTGTTTGGCATTGACCATGTAACCATAGAGATGGAAGCAGAGGGCGAGATTGTAGAAAAGTGTGTATGATTTTTTGACAAGTAGTTTATACAACCCTACATATTATGTGCATCCTAAGCGAGCTATGTTTATCTTGCAATGAAGTTGTTTTAAATTATCTACCTATTTTAAAAGAACTTCGATAGTTAGAAAGCTATAAACTATACTCGATGCGCAAAAAAGTAATCCTTTTAAATCTACTAATAAGTCTAAGTATTCCAATATTAGCACAGCATTCTATAGCGAGAGAATGGAATGAGGTGACTTTAAACTCCATTAGAAGGGATCTCGCTAGACCTACCGTTCATGCTCGAAATTTATTTCATACGGCTATTGCTATGTATGATGTCTGGGCGGTTTACGATTCTACGGCCAACCCTTATTTACTAGGAAATTCTGTAGGTGGTTATACCTGTCATTTCACGGGTGTACCCCAACCTATGAATGTGGATACTGCGCTAAAAGAGGCCATCAGTTATGCGGCGTATCGATTATTGGATCATCGGTTCCTAGCTGCACAAAGATTTAGGGGCTTGACGGCCATCTCGGATAAGATGGAAGAATTAGGATACGATATTAGCTATACAAATACAGATTATACGAATGGCCGACCTGCCGCTTTGGGTAATTACATTGCCGCTGAGCTGATCAAATTCGGCTTACAGGACGGTTCGAATGAGTTTGATTCTTATAATAACGAGTATTACGAGCCCGTCAATGAGCCGATGCGTATAAATGAAATGGAAAATCCCTCTTTGACGGATCCTAATCGATGGCAACCATTGACTTTTGTACAATTCATTGACCAAGGTGGGTTTGAATCAGCCAATACGCCCAACTTCCTCAGTCCAGAATGGGGGAAGGTACAGCCATTTGCGCTGAGAGCTGAAGACCTGACGGTTTATGAGAGAGATGGAAACCCTTATTGGGTCTATCATGATCCTGGACTGCCACCTTTTCTTCGTAGAGAAGACCCGAGGTCAGCCATGGAAGCCTACAAATGGAATTTTTCATTGGTTTCACTATGGTCGTCTCATCTAGATCCTTCCGATGGCGTAGAGTGGGATATTTCACCTGCATCTATTGGTAATATACCCGCTCTACCTACAACGCTTGATGAATATAAAGCCTTTTATGACCAGTTTGTAGGTGGAGATCCTAGTGTAGGGCATACTAAAAACCCTTATACCGGAGAGCCTTATGAGCCGCAGCTGGTGCCAAGGGCAGATTATGCCAGAGTTTTAGCTGAATTTTGGGCAGATGGGCCGCATTCGGAGACACCGCCAGGTCATTGGTTCACTATTCTCAATTATGTCAATGACCATCCCTTGTTCGATAAACGATTTCGAGGAAAGGGTGACATTCTGGATGAGTTAGAATGGGATGTCAAGGCTTATTTTACATTAGGAGGAGCCATGCATGATGCCGCCATATCAGCTTGGGGAATAAAGGGATATTACGATTATATCCGACCTGTTTCTGCCATTCGCTACATGGGGCAGAAGGGACAAAGCAGCGATCCAAATTTGCCCAATTTTGACCCAGAAGGGTTTACCCTAATACCTGGTTTTATTGAATTAGTCCGTTCAGGAGATGCTTTGGCGGGCCAAAATGACCAAAATGTAGGAAAGGTCAAGCTTTATGCCTGGCTAGGACCGGATGCGATAGAGAACATTGCGACCGATATAGCGGGTGTGGGCTGGATATTGGCAGAGAGTTGGTGGCCCTATCAGCGGCCAACTTTTGTGACACCTCCATTTGCGGGGTATGTTTCGGGACATTCTACGTTTTCGAGAGCGGCGGCGGAAGTCTTGACTTTATTGACCGGGGATGCTTATTTCCCTGGTGGACTTGGAGAATTTCATGCACCTAAAGAGAATTTTCTCGTATTTGAAAAAGGGCCAAGTGTAGATGTTACCTTACAATGGGCGACCTACCGAGATGCTTCGGACCAAACTAGCCTTTCTCGTATTTGGGGTGGCATTCATCCCCCCGTAGATGATATTCCTGGAAGAATTATTGGAGAGAAGGTGGGAATAGAAGCTTTTCAGCAAGCTGAGCGCTATTTCTTTGTCGATGCCGATCAGGACGGGGCTTATTTTGCAGAGGATTGTGATGATAACAATGCAGCGATTTATCCCATGGCACCGGAAATTTGTGATGGGATAGACAATAATTGTAATGGCTTGATAGATGAAGGACTTGCGGTAATGATCTACTTTAAGGATGAGGATAAAGATGGTTTTGGCAATCCTAGTTTATCGTTAGATACCTGTCTGTTATCACCCCCAGCCGGATATGTAGGGAATGGTGCGGATTGTGATGATACGGATGCGGCGATTAATCCTGTAGCCACTGAAAATTGTGCGCCTATAGTCGATAACTGTGGGGTGGAAGTCTTAATTACGCGTTTCTTTAGGGATGAAGATGAAGATAATTTTGGCGATGCTAGCCTATTTATGGATACGTGCCTAATGGCCCCTCCTATGGGCTATGTGACCAATGATTTAGACTGTGATGATCAGAACGATTTTATACATCCTGCGGCTACTGAGATTTGTGATGGGATAGACAATAACTGTGATGGCCAAGTGGATGAAGATATGATTTGGGAGACCTATTATCAAGATATAGATGGTGATGGATATGGCAACCCACTAATGGCTATTTCTTCCTGTTTGAGTGCACCACCGATGGGGTTTGTTCGAGATAATACGGATTGTGTGGATACCGACGACCGAATTTATGCTTTAGCTACAGATATTCCCGAAAATGGGATAGATGAGGACTGCTCTGGGAGTGATCTATTTTTAACCTTTAAGGTATTTCCAAATCCTACAGCTGGAGCGATCACGATTCATATCGACTATGCCGGTACGCTAGAGTTAAAAATATATGATTATAGCGGCCGATTAGCGCTGAAACGGCAGCTATTGATTGAACAAAATCAAGCCGATGTTTCCTTGGGTAGCTTATCGCCTGGCCTTTACGTCCTGGACCTGATAAATGAAGGAGAACGCTTGGTCACAGGGCGGGTGGTTCGCTTTTAGGGTATCCACTGCAAGTGTTAAATAATTGACAAGCATTTTTCTAGTAGTTTATTCTACTTCCCATTCGATGAGTCCGGCACTGACTCCTTCTTGTGCTTGCAATACAATTTTCAAACTGGTTGTATTGATAGCTTCAAAACTTAGCGTGTCAAAATCGCCCTTGCTAATAGTGTAGGCAGCTTCCGTCTTTACTTCTCGCCAGTCTCCTTCCTCTTTGTAATATAATTTCCAGGAGGCGGGAACTCGGCAGCCTCCATTAGGACCGTCATCAAACCAATACACCCGAACCTTTTGTACTCTTTTAGGGTTTTCAAACTCATATTGCACCCATTCTTCTTGTCCAAATCGAGGCCACCAATGTAGAATCTGATTGGATTGATCACTGGCATCTTTAGGTTGATACTGATCAGCCAAGGCATTTAGATTACCTTTAAAATCTGCAGAGGCCATCTTCGTACTAGTATTAGCTAGGGTAGGGGCTGGAGCAGGCGAAACCCCCTTTTCATCATAAGGAATCCATACGGTCATATAGTCGAGCCCGCGATTGGCCCAGGCATAATAGGGAATAGCTTGTAGGGATAGAGGCGACTGTTGAAGCCCTCTTGCTTGCTTTGTTTTTTGGTAGAGTGCCCCCTTGAAGTTTATCGTTTGTATGCCACCGAGTAAAGTATCCTTAAAAGAAGATCGGACAGGAGCATTGATGTCCATTAGCATGTTTATGACCCGCTCATCTGATTGATCTTGTCCCTCTAAACAGTACACTATCGGGCCTCGTTGAAGCGCTACTTTATACTGGTCCTCCTCTACTTCAGGGTGGGCCAATAAGCGGCGAACAGGCATGGGCAAATAAAGCGATACTTCATCTCCCATTTTCCAGCTTCTATTAATAGTAGCATAACCATCTACAATGTCGACTTCACTCGCTATGCCATTAATTTTTATAGTAACAGGGGCGCTGTTTTTATCCATAAACCGGTATAGGTCACTCGGTACAGGTTGATTTTGGGACCAGCCCGGCACGCGTAGCTTCAATGCAAACTCAGTGTCTTCATCCGCGCCGACCTTTATACTTACCTGACCATCCCAGGGATAACGCGTCTCCTGTGTCAACTTCAGTTCCTTTCCTGCTAAGGAGAAAATCGCCTCTCCTCCGATATATAGGTTTACGAAAATTTCTTTTCCCCGTTGAGCATATTGATAAGCGGGAATAGAAGGCATAAATCGAGCCATATTGGAGGGACAACAAGCGCAGCTAAACCAGGGACTTCGCTCCTTGTTTTTACGTGCTTCCAAGACATTGGGATAAAAAAAACGGTCGCCCGAGAGCGAAAGCCCAGCACTGAGTGCATTGTATAAGGTTCTTTCAATCACATCGATGTACTTGGCCTGTCCGTGCATCAAAAACAAGCGATGATTCCAGAATATATGGGCAATGGAAGCGCAGGTTTCGCAATAGGCACTAAAATTAGGCAGCTCGTAAGGAGCGCTAAACCCTTCATTATGCCCAGCCGAACCAATTCCGCCGGTAACGTACATCTTTTTCGAAACGACATCCTCCCAAATCTGATCAATTGCCTTGATATAGTCTTTATTCCCACTCAAGGCCGCGATATCGGCCATCCCTGCGTACATATAAGTTGCCCGGACAGCATGCCCTACTGCCTCCGTCTGATCAATTACCTTGGCATGCGCTTGGCTATAATCTGCCCCGCCCGGCCCTCGAACATCTAAGAAAAATTGAGCCAATTTCAAGTAGCGTTCTTCCCCTGTGACTCTATAGAGCTTGGCCAAACCCATTTCTATCACTTGATGCCCGGGCGGTCGTTCAATTTTGCCCCACCCAAAATCGCGATCTACTAAATCGGCACTTTTAATGGCGATGTCCAAGAGCGTTCGTTTTCCCGTTGCCCAGTAATGCGCTGCAGCGGCTTCATAGAGATGCCCTAGGTTATACAATTCATGGCTTAAATCATGTGTTAATTCCCATCGAGTGGCTCCGGCCCATTCATGAGGATTATCCGGATCGATGGTACGGGTAGAATATAAATACCCATCCTCTTCCTGCGAAGCGGCGATAATGGCAATAATGGAATCTACCTTTTCTTCCAAGGCTGTGTCTGGAGCCAATTGTAGGGAATAGGAGGCCCCTTCTAGTATTTTAAAAACATCCGAATCGTCAAAGGGATATTCAGTGCAAAAATCACCCTCCTGCTGCCCTGCCGCTCGTCGAAAGTTATTGATTCGACCGCTTGCCTCACACTGATCTAAGGTATACTCAAGTGTCTTTTCTTGATGGATTTGAAGTCTTGGGGCCCAGAAGTCATCGGTCAACTGGACTTGTGTGAAGGATAATGGCTGTATGGGATAATCCTTGGCGACAACTACTTCCTTTTCTACGCTGTTTGGGTTGGGAGGAAGGTTGGAGGTTTTGGGCGTTCGAACACCGCAGGCGAATAGAAGAAGCACGAGGGTTAAAAGGCTGGCTGTTGTTTTATGAGTGCATGTCATCCTGTGAGGATTTATGGGAAGCTACGAGCAGTAAGCAACCTCTTGTTAGTGTTCATACTAGATATTTGAGAGAAGAGACTGCTGAGGTGTGTCTTCTGCCCTGTATCTGTCGTCTGGCCTCTGACATCCGACTTCTTTTCGGCCAGTAGTATGCTTAGTGTTAGCCAATTTACTATAGAATACTGATTTTCAAGACAAAGGTTCTACTTTACTTCATTACTTAACAAAAAAAGAGCCCCAGAAGGGCTCTCGAATACTATTCATAATCAATTCTTTCTATTCAAGAGCTTTCTCCCAAAAGCCCGTGAATAGATGTTTTTATTTTCAAGTGTTGTGAAGTAGCATTTTTTCTATTAGCTAAAGTACTGGTTATTTGAAAAATAGCCTAGGACAAATTACGACTTGTGTATACCCTGTCTCTTATACACATCTCCGAGCCCACGAGACCGAGGCTGATC
>CAJXUM010000045.1 GCA_913060855.1 uncultured Lewinella sp.
CGAGATCAGCCTCGGTCTCGTGGGCTCGGAGATGTGTATAAGAGACAGCTTTATATCTGCACTACAATCGCTTTACTACTACTGACGCTACCCATGTTGGGGCAGCGCAAAGCAAAAAAGAACAAAAAAGGTAAAACACCAGCTGCTATAGAACAAACTAGCACCTTCGATGCCAAGCTCTTCAAGGGCCTGACCTGGCGAAACATTGGCCCCTTTAGAGGAGGGCGTTCCAATGCCATAACAGGGGTCATTGGCCAGCCCAACCTCTATTATGTCGGTTATACGGGCGGTGGCGTTTGGAAAACAGAAGACGCTGGACTGCATTGGAAAAATATCTCTGACGGGAGTTTTAAATCCGGATCAGTGGGAGATATTGCCGTAGCAGACTCCGATCCTAATGTTATATATGTAGGAATGGGGGAACATGCCGTCAGGGGCGTTATGACGACTTACGGTGACGGCGTTTATAAATCCATTGATGGCGGTAAGAGCTGGGAACACCTAGGCTTGGAGAAAACGCGGCATATATCAGATGTCGTTATTCATCCAGAAAACCCAGATGTCGTCTATGTAGCTGCCCAAGGAGCGCTACACGGGCCGAGTGAAGAACGGGGTATTTATAAATCGACCGATGGTGGTGCCAATTGGAAAAAGGTACTGTATGTGGATGAAAATTCGGGCGCCTCTAGTTTGAGTATTGATAGGACCAACCCAAGAATCTTATACGCTGCTACCTGGGACCATCGACGTAAACCTTGGACGGTACAAAGTGGCGGCCCAGGCTCGGGCGTTTATAAGTCGACAGACGCTGGTGAGACCTGGAAAAAGATTCAAAATGGCTTACCGGAAAAAATGGGAAAAATTGGTATCTCAGTCTCCAAAGCCAATCCAAACAGAGTCTTTGTGATTATCGAATCAGAGAAAAAAGAAGCCGGTCTGTATCGTTCTGACAATGGTGGTGCCAAATGGGAACATATGACCAGTGATCAATTGTTGACCGCTCGCTCTTGGTACTATATGGAAGTCTTTGCTGACCCTGTAAATGCCGACGTGGTATATGTTTTAAATGCCCCCATGATGCGCTCGATCGATGGAGGGAAAACTTTTAGCCGAGTCAGCGTGGGGCATGGCGACACCCATGATTTATGGATCAATCCCGATGACAATACCAATATGATTCTGGGAGATGATGGTGGCGCAGAAATAACTTTCAACACGGGCGCCAGTTGGTCGCCGCAAAACAATCAGCCCACAGCGCAGTTTTATCGAGTCAATGCCGACAAGCAATTCCCTTATAAGGTATATGGTGGGCAACAAGATAACTCCTCGGTAGTCATTTCTAGCCGAACCAATGGCCGAGGTATTACGGATAAAGATTGGGTGCGAGGTCCTGGGTGTGAAAGTGCCTATATCGCCTTTGATCCCCACAATCCGGTCAAACTATATGGTGGCTGCTATCAAGGTATCATTGAAGTGCTCGACATGGAGACGGGAGAAGGGAAAGACATCATGGAATATGCGTCCCTCAACTTAGCGGTAAAACCCAAGGACTTAAAGTTCCGTTTCAACTGGAATGCACCCATCATTGCCTCGCCGCATGATCCGAATATTATTTATCATGCCGCCAATGTTGTTTTCAAGACGACGAATGGTGGTTTGGATTGGGAAATCATCAGCCCTGATCTCACCCGTAATGATACGACCAAGCAAGATGTCGGCGGTGGGCCTTTCACTAATGAAGGAGCAGGCGGTGAAAATTATAATACCATTTATTACCTGACCGAATCCCCACTAGAAAAAGGGGTGATGTATGCAGGAAGTGATTGTGGATTGGTGCATGTAACCAAAGATGGTGGAAAGAACTGGACTAATATTACACCGCCAGACCTACCCGAGTCTATGATTCAATCTATGGAGGTCTCTTCTCACGATAAGGGTACCGCTTATATAGCAGCTACCCGCTACAAGTTCAATGATTTCTCAGCGATGAGTTATAAAACTACCGACTATGGCCAAACATGGAAACTCATTAAGCAGGGAATTGCCAAAGATGATTTCCTAAAAGTAATAAGGGAAGATCCTAAGAAAAAAGGACTCTTATATGGTGGTGCAGAACGCGGATTTTATGTTTCGTTTAATGGTGGCGAGCGATGGGAGAAATTACAATTGAATCTCCCGGTTGTCCCAGTTACCGATTTGATTATTCGAGACAATGACCTGGTCGCTGCGACCCAAGGACGTGCTTTTTGGATATTGGACGATTTGAGCCCGCTGCAAGAATCGATGGGTGAGTTGGAAGAAGATGTTGTCGATCTTTATACCCCAAAGAACACGGTTCGCTTTTCAGGTTCCTCGACAAGTGGAGCTGGAAAGAACCCTGCAAGCGGGGTTATCTTAGACTACTACATCGGTTCAGAAGTAGGTGATGAGGAAGTCCGACTAGACATCATGAATGAAGATGGAGACATCATTCGCTCTTTTACTAATATCAAAGCAGAGGACTTTAAGCCCTATCCAGGCGGTCCACCTGCCCCCACTGCTATTCCTGCGAAAAAAGGACTCAATCGCTTTGCTTGGGACTTTCGAACAGAGACGATTCCGGATGTTCCCGGTGTATTTATTTATGGCAGTTATCGAGGACATAAAGTAGCGCCTGGAAAATATTCCGCACGGCTTTCTTTTAAAGACCAAGCTAAAGAGGTGGAGCTTAATATTAGCCCTGATCCACGCCTGAAAACAGCTGCGTCCGATTGGGATGAACAACAAAAGATTCTGACACACACCGCCAAGCAGATTACAGAAATTCATGCGCAAGTGAACAGCATGCGCAAATTAAGGGACCAAATCAAGGCGTATAATACGCTACTGAGCACCCAGAGTGCACATGAAGATTTGGTGGAAATGGGCAAAGCACTCATCACCAAAATTGATGCCTGGGAAAGTCAAATCGTAGAAACACGACAAAAAAGCACCCAGGATGTCATCAATTGGCCGAGTAAACTTAATGCTGCTTATTTCTATTTGCGTGGCCGACTCGACGAACACGATCCACGGGTAACGCAAGGCGTAAAAAGTCGCTTGGCTGACCTGGATACTGAGTGGGTTGCTTTTGAAAAACAGGGTGCCATGTTGTTGAAAAAAGAAGTACAGGAATTTAATCAGCTCTTTAAAGAAAAGAATATTCCTGCTTTGATTATTGAGAATAGGGTGAAGCCTTAGGATTCTCAGAATAGGCCTCCTTATCTACATCTTTACACTTGGAGACCATAAACCATTACTTGGATAGTTGCGGGCTTGATTGAGCGAAGTCCGCAACTATTTCTAATCCGATAATTGCCGCTCTTGATGACAATTACCGGGACAATGCTGGAAAACCGGCCATCATGGGCGGCAAAAGCCTGCTTGATGTTTTCAGGCCGTATCATGCTCGTAGTTTTCCATTACAAACTAGTAAAGTAGGACTGATACTTTCCTTCTGCTAATTCAGCATTAAAGGCTTCTCCAATAGCGGTTACAATTTGATTCGTTCGCTCATTACCTTTCTCTAGGAGATCGACACTAAAGCTTAAGTGCTGGCCTTCTCCCCAAAAACTCATCGTGAATCGTTTCTCCTCGTAAACAAAGTTGAGGTAATCAAAACTTTCTGATTTATCCTCTTTTAGGGCCTCTGCTGGAAGTGAAAGTTGTTCTCGAACAAAGTCGGCAAAAAGAGGTAGCAAGTCCTTGGAGACGGGTTGCAAATGAAATCGTTTATCACTAGGGTCATTAAACCAACCCTGCCAGGCGGGAAGTGACGCTAATTTTTTTTCCACTAGTTGGTAGCCGCCCTCCGTCAATTTCTGCCATTCGTAGTAGGTCTTAAACCAGCTTGGATTGATCAATTTGTATTCAGGGAGTCGTGTCGCATTTTGATCTATTTGCAAAGCATACTCACCGCCATCTTGATAGTTGTATACCATAAATCCATAATGATATTTGGTACGAACTATTTCATCTGATTTACTCCCCAATAAGGCGATCTGCTGCTTATCAGGAGATAGGGCTTGTGCCCCTTGGCTGGTGTGTGGATAAAAATCATCGACCAGCCGTTTCTTACGGGGAATAGAGAACAATTGCAAATCAGAAATTCTCAACAACTGTTCCTGTCCCATCAAAAGATGATCACCTTCGGTCAATTCTATTGAAGATTTCCGATCATCTGATCGGTATAAGGTCCATTGGGGCCCGGGCATATCTCCCGCTGCATCCAACCATTGCAGGGTAAGAAAATCACTCCCTTTCTCAATGATCTGCTTGCCTAGTAACTCGCCATCTTTTTCTGACCATAAATAAGCTGACCTGCCGGCTGTGAGCAAAGTGGCTGTAGGCGCTCCTGGAAGTAGGTATACTTTCCATAGATTGTCATAGGCCGTCCCTTCAGGGAAAGGAAGGGGTTTTCCATTGAATAAGACTTGGTAAGAGGTTACGGTATCCCTTCGCCTCGAAGCGGTATTCACATCAAAACGACTAGAGGTTCGGGTCTTGGATTTGATGGTAAAGGGGCCGTGTGCTACTGAATCCCCTCCTACAGAACGAGGTCCACATCCAAACAAGGAAAGTAAACTAAAACTGCCCATGATCAAGATTATTTGTAAGTAGTTTTTGTGTTTTGCCATAATACAGCACTCTTTAATGATGAAGATAGCAACTTGTTGTGGTATTGTTGCTCTTCACATTTCCCCTTATCTCTAGACAATTTCATTTCTAATATCGAGTCCAACTAGACGAACAGTCACTTTTATTAGACCATCTAGCGTGCTAGCCCCCTTGCGTTATGCTTCATTTTCACCTACCTTTAGGCCAACATTTGAATCTGATCAATTAACTATAGACAACCAGAATATTTACCAAAATGAGTCATTCTAGCAAATCACCCCAAGCCGATTCTTTAATTCAAACCCAAGTCATGATTAGCATGGGTGCGGGACTTGTTCCGATTCCTATTCTAGATATTGCAGCAGTAACTGCGGTGCAACTAGATTTAGTGAAGCAGCTGAGCCAGGTTTACGGTGTACAACACCAAGGAGGAATGATAGATAAGGGTTTAATCACTGCACTTACAGGTAGTATTTTTGCTCGGATTGGCGCAAGTTTTATAAAGATCATCCCAGTCGTGGGTTCCATGCTTGGGGGAGTCTCGATGGCCATGATGTCGGGAGCTTCTACTTATGCCGTGGGACAAGTTTTCAAGCGCCATTTTGAAGCAGGCGGTGATTTCTCCAATTTCAATCCTGCCAGTGCTCGTAATCTTTTTGATGAAGAATATGAACGAGGTAAGCACATGGCCGAAGAATGGAAAAAAGAGAAAAACAATCCTTCATCAACTAGCGATGACGTATTGGGTAAGCTCAAACAACTGGGTGAGCTCAAAGAAGCTGGTGTCATCTCGGAAGAAGAATTCAAGAAAATGAAAGCCGATTTACTCGCTAAAATGTAACACGCTTATTCGTCGTTATTCAAAAAAGGACTATTCAAGTTCATACTTATACCGATTTGAGGAATCAGCATGGGCGTAGGTGTTGTCCGTCTTTGAAAAGCATCCAATGGATCATCATAGGGACCAGTTGCATCAGGGTTTCTAGCAAAATAAGTCGCGTTATTGCCTGAGAGATAGGAACAGCGAATATCAATCGTTATGGCTGGATTCCTAAATACGGCTAATTGTGCGCCCAAGGCCATTCCATAACTTAAGGCCCAATCTGAGCCATCGCCGCTACTTTCCGAATCTTCTGTATCTAGGTATTCAATAGTGGTTCGCGTGTAGAAGTTCTTTAGGCCAAATAAAGCATCAAAGTAGGGGAAAATAGGAAAGTCTACAAAAGGCTGAAACCGAAGTACCCCATTTCCTATAAATAGATTGGTGCGGGTGGTCCACTCCGTATTGTCCGTGTAAATTTCCGATTCTCGATCAAAGGTCATAAAGCTCACACCTGCACCGGCAAAAACAGGTAAACGCTTAATCTGAAACAAGATCGTAGCGCCTCCTCCATAGCCCAATCGATCAATGTTATCTTTCAGGGCATCCTGCGGTATCCCAATTTGAAAAGTAGGGCTGAAAAAAATATGATAGGGAGCATATTCCGTTTCCTGCGCTGACAGAAAAACCGAACAAACTAATGCCAATAAAAGGAGTCTAATTTTCACCATAGTCTTTGTAATTTAGTTTTCTAAGAGACTGTTTTGAAATGTGTGCTGAGAATTATTATGATGCATTTTTTCATTAGGCAAAGCTCTTTTTGAGGTGAATAGTCTTAGCTATTGACCGAAAAAAAGCTGAAGAATCATGAGAAAAGACGCATAAGAAAATTAGTGACATGTTTCAAAAAAATCTCTAAGGGTATGTACCCAAATATAATAGCAATTAAAGAAAAATGTGGTTAAGAAGTAGTTAAGGATTAAAGTCCTTAAAATAAGACCCGAATTTCCGAATCGGACATTAAAACAAACCCATGCCCCGACTGTTAAGAAAAATAGTTAGAACTATGCTCTACTTTGCTCTATTTCTCCTGATTAGCGGCTGGGCAACCCTCGAATTTGCCTCGCCCTATGCGATCATTGTCCCGCCTTCGGGTCACAAATATCCCATTCCCCATTTCCAAGCGCAAACCTTTGAAGCTTTTGAGTTGCAAACTTTTGACCACCTACGTATCAAGGGCTATTATCGAGCCACTGAGCAGGGTCGACCTAAAGCCGTGATCATTTTCGTTCACGGTATCGGAGGAAAGAAAGAACATTTCATGGGTAGTGCCGAGATGTTGGCCAGAGAAGGCTTTGCTGGCCTCGTATTTGACGGGAGAGCACATGGAAAGAGCGAAGGGAAATATTGTACCTACGGCTTCAAAGAAAAGCGGGATATTCAAGCTCTGGTAAAATGGATACAAAAGAGAGAGCCAGGCTCCAAGATTGGAATATGGGGCAACTCACTAGGTGGAGCGATCGCCCTGCAGGCTTTAGCCATCGAACCAGGGCTGTCTTTTGGAATTGTACAAAGCACCTTCACTGACTTGGAGCAGATCGTATTTGATTATCAAAATCGCATGTTCCGTGGTTTTGGGTCTCGCTATCTATCGGATAAAGCCTTGCGGAAGGCAGGAGTGATTGCCGATTTTGATCCGCAACAGGTAAAACCACTGGCAGCTGCAGCTCGGATTCAACAAGCCGTTTTGGTAGCGCATGGTGATCAAGATGCCAATATTTCGGTAGAATATGGCAAGTCGATCTACCAAGCCCTCCTCTCTCCTCAGAAGGAACTCGTCATTGTACCTGGCGCCGACCATTTTGATTTGTTTGATAAAGGCGGGGCTAGACTCAATCAACGCTTCATTGATTTTTTAAAGAAGCAATGTCGACTTTGAGCGCTCTTTTCTAACAAGGTAGTGAACAGGCCTGCAAGACTTCAGAAGTTTGCCCAGTCATGCCTTGCGAAACTTCTGAAGTCTAAGTCTAGGAGAGATATTGGTAAAAAAATACAACATCGGCGAGGATAAGGCTTCCATTTAAATAACAACAATAATTTTGGTTAAAAAGTCTTTAACTTTACTACACAGTACCCGAAGCGCAGTTGTTTAGGATTCTACCAAAGCAGTAGGCGCTTGTAAAAAGAATTTTTCGCTAAATCCAAGTCCAATAAATTTGCCGTCTAGCGAAAATTCGCTAATTTTCAACCTGTTTTGAATTCGAACTGTTATAATACTATATTATCTCAGCAATTTCTCATGCGAAGGCGGAATTGCGAATTCGGAAGGTGGAATGTAAGCCGCTATGGCCTTATTTCCGGCTTCCAATTTCCGATTTCCGATTTCACCCCACTCAATAAGCTAGAAAGTAACGCTTTAGAATACGGAAGTACTTTACATGAGAAACTACTGATATTATCTGACCTTTGATCTAAAACTTTTCAACTTAACATGAGCAGAAGAATAAAAAAAGTGGCTGTGCTAGGTTCCGGCGTGATGGGCGCAGGGATAGCTTGCCATTTCGCCAACATTGGCCTAGAAGTACTGATGCTTGACATCGTTCCTTTTGATCTTTCTGAGGAAGAGAAAAAACAGCCCAGTGCCAGAAATAGAATCGTTGAAGGTGCACTCAAGGCAGCCCTAAAGTCCAAGCCTGCTGCACTATATGATAAAGCCTTTGCTTCTCGAATTACCACTGGTAATTTCGATGATGATTTTGAAAAGATCGGCGAGGTAGATTGGGTGATTGAAGTAGTAATTGAACGGCTCGATATTAAGCAACAAATTTTTGAAAAGGTCGATAAATACCGAAAGGAAGGAACACTAGTCACTTCCAATACATCTGGTATCCCAATCCATATGATGTTGGAGGGGCGGAGTGACGATTTCCGTCAGCATTTTTGTGGAACCCACTTTTTCAATCCACCGAGATACCTCCGACTGTTTGAAATTATCCCTACGGCAGAGACGAGTAAAGACGTCATTGATTTCTTCATGCACTATGGAGATGTTTATCTAGGGAAGCAAACTGTTTTGGCCAAAGATACGCCTGCCTTTATTGGCAATAGAATTGGTGTTTATGCGATGGCTAAGATATATCAGCTTACCACGGAACTAGGCCTTAGTATTAGCGCAGTGGATAAATTGACTGGGCCAGCAATCGGTCGCCCCAAAACAGGAACTTTCCGACTCGGTGACTTAGTTGGTCATGATACGGGTTCTAATGTGATCAAAGGAATCAAAGCTAATTGCCCAGATGATGAGCAAGCACATACTTTCGAAGTACCAAAGTATATGCAGTTCTTGCTCGATAATAAATTCTTGGGTAATAAATCAGGGCAAGGTTTTTATAAAAGGACGAAAGAGAAAGATGCGAAAGGTCGGCGGGTAATCCTGGAACTGAACCTAGAAACGCTGGAATATCAGCCTTCGCAAAGGCCTGATCTTCCAAGCCTCAAGCTCGCCAAGCAAGTAGACAATTTGGCGAAACGAATTCCACAGCTATTCAAAGCCGAAGACAAGGGCGGAGAACTGATTCGCCGATCCTTAATCGGCTTATTTGCCTATGTCTCCAACCGCGTACCTGAAATCTGTAATCAATTTTACAGTATCGATGATGCGATGCGTGCAGGCTACGCTTGGGAATATGGTCCTTTTGAATATTGGGATTTGATTGGTATAGAAGAAGGGATCAAGCAAGCTGAAGCCGCTGGTGAGACCATCGCCGACTGGGTGAAGGAAATGGTAGCAGCTGGGCATACTTCTTTCTATAAGCGCGAAGACGGAAGCAAAAAGTATTACAATATTGACACCAAGCGCTACGAAGAAATGCCTGGTGCCAGCGAGTTCATCATATTAGATAATTACCGAGATCGTGCTCCTGTCCATAAAAATGCAGAGATCGTCCTACACGATATTGGCGACGGTGTATTATGCTTAGAGTTTAGAAGCCCACACAACTCGATGGGTGAAGGTGTATTAAGAGGCATCAATGAATCTATCCAAATCGCGGAAGAAGGCGATTGGAAAGCATTGGTCATCGGTAATCACGGGACAAATTTCTCCGTAGGTGCCAACCTTATGCTGATCGGCATGTTGGCCTACCAAGATGATTTTGAGCAAATGGATATGGCGGTCAACCTCTTCCAACAGACCACCATGCGCTGTCGATACTCTAGCATTCCTGTGGTAGCCGCTATACAAGGCATGGCCTTAGGCGGTGGCTGCGAAACCCTGATGCATTGTGATGCAGCAGTAGTAGCAGCAGAATCTTACATTGGCTTGGTAGAAGTAGGTGTAGGTTTAATACCTGGTGGTTCTGGAACCAAAGAGTTTGCGCTTCGGGCTTCCGATTCTTTCTTCGCAGGTGATGTACAGATTCCAACCTTGATTGACCGTTTTAGAAATATAGCGATGGCTTCAGTAGGTACTTCGGCGGCTGAGGCCTTCAACTATGGCTACTTAATCGAGGGGCGTGACCAAGTGGTGCTCAACAAAGATCGCAACATCGCAGAAGCGAAAAAGCGAGCCCTAAAACTGGCCGAAAATTATACCCAACCTTTACAGCGAACCGATATTACCGTGATGGGTAGAACCGGTCTTGGCGCTCTCTATGCAGCTGCCAACGAATTGCGCTTGGGCAAGTATGCCTCCGAGCATGATATCAAGATTGCCAAAAAAATTGCTTGGGTATTGTGCGGTGGAGACTTAACGGGTACGCCAAAGGTATCAGAGCAGTACCTACTCGACTTGGAGCGAGAAGCTTTCTTAAGTTTGGCTGGTGAGGATAAAACCAAAGCCCGCATTCAGCATATGCTGCAAACGAACAAGCCACTTCGTAACTAGTCACAGCAGTTTGAGAACTCAGGCAAAAGAAGCTTGAGGTGTTTTTCAAATCTCCGATCTAAGCGTCGGATTAAAATAGAAACCTTCTCTGACGATTTTGTGGTCAGCGTTTTAGCTAAAAGAATTGCGACTAGAAGAAGCAAGGCTTTTAGCTAAAACGCTGACTCAAAACACAAAACTGTCAGAGAACCAATAGAAATTGATAATGGAAGCATATATCGTAAAAGCATATCGGTCGGCTGTAGGTAAGGCTGGCAAAGGCGGATTCCGCCATTATCGTTCAGATGACTTGGCAGTAGATGTCTTAGAACATCTCCTCGCCCAAACCCCTGAATTAGATCCTAATTTGGTAGATGATGTATTTGTAGGCTGTGCCAATCCAGAAGGTGAGCAAGGTCTACAGATTGGACGTCAAATCTCTATGCGTGCCTTAGGCAAGGACGTACCAGGCGTGACTGTTAATCGCTATTGCGCCTCTGGCTTGGAGACGATTTCAATGGCAGTAGCTAAGGTCAAAGCGGGCATGGGGCAAATTTACTTGGCAGGTGGTGCAGAGAGCATGAGTTCTATTCCGATGACAGGATATAAATTGGCGCCCAGCTATAAGGTAGCCAGCACGACCCCCAATTACTTGGCTAGCATGGGCCTAACTGCCGAAGCAGTAGCCAATAAATACAATATTAGTCGAGAAGCAGCCGATGAGTTTGCTTACAATTCTCATGTAAAAGCGGCCAGCGCCATCGATGGCGGTCGTTTTAAAGACCAGATTGTACCAGTAGAAGTAGAGCATGTATTTGTGAAAGATAACAAGAAGGTCACAACTACACAAATTATTGATACTGATGAAGGTGTACGTAGATCAACCACTACAGAAGCACTAGCTGGATTACGTGCCGTATTTGCCCAAGGAGGCGTGGTTACTGCCGGAAACTCTTCCCAAACTTCTGATGGTGCAGCATTTGTACTAGTGATGAGTGAAGAGATGGTGAAGCAATTGAACCTCACTCCTATTGCACGAATGGTCTCTTGTTCTGTAGCGGGTGTTGATCCGCTATACATGGGTATCGGCCCTTGCGCGGCGATTCCTAAGGCTTTGAAACAAGCGAATCTGAAGTTGAGCGATATCGATCAAATTGAATTGAACGAGGCCTTTGGCGCGCAATCACTAGCCGTGATCCAGGAAGCGGGCCTTGATCCTTCTATCGTCAATGTCAATGGCGGGGCGATCGCTTTGGGCCACCCACTGGGCTGTACAGGTGCCAAGCTAACGACACAATTATTAAACGAAATGCGTTTGCGTAAGCAAAAATACGGTATGGTCACTGCCTGTGTAGGTGGTGGGCAAGGAATTGCCGGTATCTATGAATTGCTGAATTAGCAGAGCACGCAATCGTAAGTAGATGATAAAAAGTATGGGTCATCCCGAATTTTGCTTAAAGCAGCATTTGGGATGACCCATTTTTATTTTTGCTTTTCCTTATCGGAGGTCTCTTTTACTTTCCAACTTTATAACAAATCCAGTAATGGAAGAGATTCTAATTGTCTAATTCGAAAGCTATGGTTGCTTTAACCTGATCCCAGCTAATGGTAATGATTCCTCCTTCTTCCGTTTCCTCCACTTCGATCCGCAAGGCCTCCTGTTCCGGGTTGTTGTGGCTGGTTTTCATCGGCACCCGGAGGACCTCTTTATCTTCGTCATAATATGATCCCCACTGTCCGGTTTGTTTATTCAAGAGGAAAAGCCATTGATCGGGATGTGGAATAGTATACAAAGTATAGCGACCCTTGGAGATGCTTTTACCGCCGAAAATCAAATCCTCATCAAACTCAATGTGAGTGGCCAAATTTGATCCCGTCCGCCAAAATTTATTGAATGGTACCAGGCCGCCAAATGTAATCCGGCCTCTTTTGGAAACGCTACTGTAATTCAGTTGAATTTTTGCATCATGGACTGTAAATGCTTCCTTAACTCTCGGAGATACAGTCGAAATTATTTTCGTATTTGGATTCCCCCACCACTTTTCCGCAATGTCTTCATAAACTTGCTGGTCAACTCTTTTCGTTTCATAGCTCAAAAGACCAGTCCCTCTGGCATTTAACGCCAAGAATTCATTATCAGCGTTGAATTTTAATCGGAGTGTCCGTAAAACCTTGACGGTGAGTTCATAGTTATTTTCACCAGTCTTTTTGACCTGTATGGGGTCATTGAAGTGTTGAATGCTGAAATTGGTCTTCGGAGCCTTCTCGTAAACCTGGATTAATTTGGCATAGGCTGCGAAAAAAGGGATTGATGTTACTAGCAAATGAGGGCGACCGGGTCTCACCCATCTATTTATTTTTCCATTTCTTTTCCTCTGATAGTACAGAGAATCTCCCTTTGACTTCATCAAATCCTCGCGGATGAGGCTATCAGCAGCATTAAATTCGAGGGTTTCCACGCTTTCGATGGAACCGTCTTCCCGATAAAGGATCCGAGCTTTTTGCCTTCCGATTTTATTTACTCTGCGGATAGTTTCAGTTAATACTTCATTACCATTAATCTGGTAACGTTCGATGCCCACGGTGTCTTCGCCTAGTAGAATAATTAGGTGACTTTGGCCAGGGTGGGTATTCTGAGAAAAGATAGAGCTAACACTAAAGCAGATGATAATAAGAAGAGGTATACGTTTTTTCATCAAAAAAAATTTGTAGGTGAGCAATGATCAAGAAAGCAGGTAATATGGTTCAAAAGATCACACAGTATGACTGAGCTCGTCAGTTATACCATGTGATCTCACTCGATATTTTACAAATCTATTTCTTCTCTGCTTTCTTCGCCATAAAAGCCATCATCCGTTGAAACTCCTCCTTGAATTCTTCCAGATCAACACCATTTCCCTGGAGTATCATACTGAAGGCACGGGTACCCGAGGCTAAAACCACAGCCTCTTTCACTTCGTCTTTGGAGGCACCGTAGGCTTTAGCTGCCTCCGTATGATCTGTCTCTTATACACATCTGACGCTGCCGACGAAGAGGATAGTGTAGAT